>NZ_JBRREI010000006.1:0-129431 GCF_056760195.1 Stenotrophomonas sp. STEN020 | reverse complement strand
CCCCCCGCCCCCCCGTGCCGCGTCTCTCCCGCCGCGCGGCGGCGTGCCCGCCGGGGCCCCCCCACTACATCATTGCGCTGGACGCAGCAGCAGCCGCAGGTCCGGCCCGATCATGCGTGCGTCGCGGGTCTCCAGCGCCACGGTCTGCGCCATCGAGTCGATCCCCAACCCCGCCAACAATGGCCGTGCAGCATCGCCCATCAGCAGCGGCGCCATGTACAGCAACAGTTCGTCGACCAAACCGACCTTGAGCAAAGCACCGCACAGGGTTGGCCCAGCCTCGACATGGACCTCGTTGATTCCGCGCGCGGCCAGCGCCGCCATCACTTCGGCCAGATCAAGCCGCCCATCGCCCTGCACGGCAACACCCGCAAACTCGGCGTCATCCAAAGCCGGTGCAGGCAACGCCGGATCATGCAGATACAACGTGGGCGCATCACCTTCGCGCACGCGCTCACATGCCAAGGTCCGCAGCCGGGCATCCAGCACCACCCGCAGCGGCGGCAGGAACTCGCCCGTATCTGGCCGTGCGGTCAACAAGGGATCGTCCGCCAACACCGTCGCCGCGCCAGTCAGAATCGCACCAGCACGCGCGCGCCACTGCTGCACATCGGCACGCGCTGCTTCACCGGTGATCCATTTGGATTCGCCGTTTGCCATCGCCGTGCGGCCGTCCAGACTGCCCGCCAATTTCACCCGCACGAACGGACGAGCACGCTCGATGCGCGACAGGAAGCCGCGATTGAGCTCGCGCGCCTGCGCCGCCATCAGACCCACGTCGGCCGTAATGCCGGCCTGCCGCAACAACGCAAAGCCGCCGCCGTCCACATCCGGGAACGGGTCAGCCATCGCTGCCACCACCCGGCTCACACCGGCATCGATCAAGGCCAGTGCACACGGCGGCGTGCGCCCGTAATGCGCGCAGGGCTCCAAAGTGACGTAGGCGGTGGCACCACGCGCCCGCTCAGCGGCCTGGCGCAGCCCGAACACCTCCGCATGTGGGCCACCGGCGCGCTGGTGCCAGCCCTCGCCCACCACTTCATCGCCCTGTGCGATGACGCAACCCACCATCGGGTTGGGCCGCGTGGTCCAGGCGGCACGCTCGGCCAGGCGCAGCGCGCGGGCCATCAGCAGGTGATCGGTGGCGGAGAACTGACTCATCGGTAAGACCTCATTGCGAATGCGGCACGCTGCTCGTTGCGGCAGCGGACGTCGGCAAGTGTATGCGCAGCAACGCCAGCATCGTCGCCGCAGTGCAACTCAGTGGTAGCCGGTGTCCACTGCCATCACCGTGATCGCCAGCGGCCCCAACTGCAGCTCGGTGTGCACGCGCCAGCCCAGACTCTGGTACCAGGCGACCAACGGCGGCTCGCAATACAGATACAGCACCGGCACGGCCAGCGCCGCTGCCTGTGCGACGCAATACGCGACCAACGCCGCGCCTACCCCTTTTCCGCGCGCAGCCGGACTGACATACAGCGAAGCCAACCAGGGCGACCAGCCACGGATCTGCTCGTGATCGTCGTGCAGCAGGCTGATCGAGCCCAGCCAGCCGCTTTCATCTTCGGCCAGCCAGGAACAGGGAATGCTGTCGCGCTGCTGCGCTCGCAGCTCGGCTTCGGCCTGGGCCACGGTCCACTCCGGCAGCAGGCTGCCGAATGCCTGCACATGGGCGGTAGCCAAGGCCGGCAGCAGTTCGGGACGGTCAATCAGATTGACGAACAGCATCGGGATTCAAGACCTGCAAAAAGAACGGCGCACACGGTACGTGTGCATCCATCGCGCTGCCAGTCTGGACATAGACCGCGTGTAGGAGCGGCGTAAGCCGCGAAGCCCACGTTGCTTGAGCCACAGGTAGCTGTGCCATCTGATGATCAGTCAGCTTCGCGGCTTGCACCGCTCCTACAGGCAGACAAATGCCAAGTCCGTGCATCATCTTCGCTGAAAGTGGTCGAAACTCAACGCTTTGCCGACTTCGCAGTCCTGCCATCCGGCGAACCCGCACCTTCCAACAAAGGCAGCTGATCGTTGTCGGCGGAATGGTCGCGCTCGAGCTTTTCAATCTCGTCGCGGAAATCGGCCACATCCTCGAAGCTGCGATAGACCGAGGCGAAGCGTACGTAACCTACATGATCAAGTTTGCGCAGCTCGTCCATGACGAAGCCACCGACCTTGATCGACGGCACTTCGCGCTCGCCGCACATGCGCAGCTGGTGCACCACTGCGCGTACCGCCGCCTCGATGCGTTCTTCGGACACCGCACGCTTCTGCAGCGCGCGGTCAAAGCCCACCCGCAGCTTGCGGGCATCAAAGGCTTCGCGCCCGCCATCACTCTTGATGATGACAGGCAGCTTGAGTTCGATGGTTTCCAATGTACTGAAGCGCTCGCCGCAGGCTTCGCAACCGCGACGGCGGCGGATGGTGGCGCCATCTTCGGAAACGCGTGAATCGATCACGCGGGTGTCGGTGTGCTGGCAGAACGGGCAATGCATGTTTCAAGCCTTGGACATCAGGCGCCGCGCATGCGACGTGGAAAACCTGTAACGCAGATACAACAAACCCCGGGCCGGGGCAAGCGCCCAACCCGGGGTGATGCGGTCAGCTCAGGGCAGAACGGGCGTCAAAACCACTGACACCCGACGTCGATCAGCCATAAACCGGGTACTTTCGGCACTGCTCGCTGACCGCATCACGTACGCGGGCAATGACAGCCTCATCGGCCGGTGCGTCCAGTACGTCGGCAATCCAGTTGGCCAGCGCAACGCAGTCGGCTTCCACGTAACCGCGGGTGGTGATGGCCGGGGTGCCCAGGCGCAGGCCCGAGGTCACGAACGGCGAACGCGGGTCGTTCGGCACCGAATTCTTGTTGACGGTGATATGGGCCTTGCCCAGCGCGGCTTCCGCGTCCTTGCCGGACACGTCCTTGCCGATCATGTCGACCAGCATCAGGTGGTTCTGGGTGCCGCCGGAAACGATCTTGTAACCACGCGCGATCAGGGTGGTGGCCATCGCCTGGGCGTTCTTCACCACCTGCTGCTGATACGCCTTGAATTCCGGCTCCAGCGCTTCCTTGAAGGCCACCGCCTTGGCGGCGATCACGTGCATCAGCGGACCGCCCTGGATGCCCGGGAACACGATCGACTGCAGCTTCTTCTCGATCTCTTCGCCTGCGCCCTTGGCGATGATGATGCCGCCACGCGGACCGCGCAGGGTCTTGTGGGTGGTCGAGGTGACCACGTGCGCGTGTTCGATCGGGCTCGGGTACACGCCGGCAGCGACCAGACCGGCGACGTGCGCCATGTCCACGAACAGGTAAGCACCGACCTTGTCGGCAATGGCGCGGAAGCGCGCCCAGTCGACGATCTGCGAGTAGGCGGAGAAACCAGCCACCACCATCTTCGGCTTGTGCTCCAGCGCCAGCCGCTCGACTTCGTCATAGTCGATCAGGCCGGCTTCGTTCACACCGTACTGGATCGCATTGAAGATCTTGCCCGAGGCATTGACCTTGGCACCGTGGGTCAGGTGACCGCCGTGGGCCAGGCTCATGCCCAGGATGGTGTCGCCCGGCTGCAGCAGTGCGAAGTACACGGCCTGGTTGGCCTGCGAGCCGCTGTGCGGCTGCACATTGGCGTAGTCGGCGCCAAACAGCTGCTTCAGGCGGTCCAGCGCCAGCTTCTCGGCGATATCCACGTACTCGCAGCCACCGTAGTAGCGCTTGCCCGGGTAACCCTCGGCGTACTTGTTGGTCAGCTGGCTGCCCTGCGCTTCCATCACCATCGGGCTGGCGTAGTTCTCGCTGGCAATCAGCTCGACATGGTCTTCCTGACGCTGGCACTCATCGGCAATGGCCTTGGCCAACTCGGGATCGTAGGACTCGATACGGGCTTCACGCGGGAACATCACAGCTCCTGGTACGGGGGCGAGGGAGCTGTCGATTGTAGCCCGTTCCAGCCACTCGGCTGCCTGTTCATTCGGCATCAGCTGCGCTGGGTGGCTAGGCTCATGACGTGATGGTCGTCACAAACAGCGCCGGTTACCTGATTTCGGTGATCGCCTCATGGCGGTTCCTACGGTTAACAGAGTAAGCCCGTGGCCTTCCTGGCACCCGGCTCTCCAGTTGAAACGTAAGGACTACCTCGCTGATGCGCTGCCCTGCCCGCTCCACCCAACACCGCTCCGCCCGCAGCCTTCGCGCCAGCGCGGTCGTGCTCGCCGCCACGCTGGCCTTGGCACTTGGCCAACCAGCCGCCGCGATGGCCGCCGATCCCGGTACAGCGCCCGCCGCCAGCGTGCAGGTCGCGAGAATCACGGTTGAGGGTGTTGGTGAGCATCCGGCCAACGGCATCACCCTGAGCGCGGTCGAGGCCGTCGCCAACCAGGCCCTGCGGGAGATCAGCTCGACGCTGCCGGCTGCTCTCAGCTTTTCCCAGATAGAGCAGATCACCGCCCGCATCACCCAGACCTACCGCGATGCCGGCTTCCTGGTATCGGTGGCCTATATTCCGCCGCAACAGATCGGTGACAGCCAGACCCTGACCCTGAAGGTCCTGGAAGGCCGGGTTGGGCGGGTGCTGGTACAAGGCAGCCGCCGTTACCGCGACGACCAGCTCAGCGCCAGCAGCCTGGGGCTGATCGGCCGCCCCCTGCGCAGGCCAGAGTTGGAACGCGCCCTGCTGTATGCCCGTGACCTGCCCGGCGTATCGGTCAGCTCGGTGCTGCAACCCGGCCTTGAGCCCGGCGACACCGACATCATCCTGGTCGCCGAGGACAGCGCCCATCCGTATGAGATCACCGCGGGGCTGAGCAACCATGGCACCGATAGTACCGGCAAGTACCGCGCCGAACTGGGCGTCAGCGCCTTCAACGCACTGGGTGCGGGCGATGTGCTGGCTGCCAGCCTGGGCTACGGACTGGACCCGGCCGACAGTTGGCAGGCCGCGCTTTCGCTGAGCATCCCCTCGTCCAGGATCGATGGCCTCAGCGCCACCGCCGGCGTCAGCCGCAGCGAGATGGAGATCAACAACGGGCCGCTCGCGGCCATGCAGCTGACCGGCCCCACCACCCTGTTCTACGCCGGCAGTGACTGGAAGTTCATCCAGCGCAGCAACCTGCAGGTACAGGCTTCGGCACGTTGGGTGCACGAACAGTCAACGCTGAATGCCTTGGGCATGCAGTTGTCGCGGCATACCTTTGATGTGATCGATGCCGGGCTGAGCCTGCGCCATACCGACCAGCGCTGGCGCGGCATCAACCTGGCACAGGTGTCGGTGCGCAAGTCGATCAACGACGAATCGCCGGCGTTGAACTGGCTGTATCCCTCGCATACCGCCTATTTCTGGATCGTGCGTGCCCAGCTTGCCCGCCTGCAGGCGCTGCCCGGCAACCAGCGGCTGCTGCTGCGCGGCAGCGCGCAGTTCACCGACGATGCGCTGACCCCGCTGGAACAGTTCAGCATCGGCGGCCCCACCAGCATGCGCGCCTACCCGTTGTCCAGCGCGCTGGATGATCGCGGTGTGCAGGCCAGCTTCGAGTACCAGCTCAGTGCACCAGGCTTTGCCGATACGCCTTCACCGTTCAATGGGCGGCGTTGGGGCGACCTGCTCGAGGTGAATCTGTTCTATGACTGGGGACGCAGTTCGCCGGCCGCAGCCAACCGGCGCCTGGGCGCCCTGCCCGTCACTCTGGAAGGCGCGGGCCTGGGCATAGGCCTGCGCCTGCCCTGGAAACCGGAGCTGCGCCTGGACATGAGCGCGGCCAAACCCACCGGCAGCTACATCGGCAGTGACCAACGCAGCACCCAGTACTGGGCGCGCATCAGCAGCACGTTCTGAGGACATCGACATGAACCACATCTACCGCCTTGTCTTCAACGCCGCCCTCGGCCAGATCCAGGTCGCCGCAGAATTCGCCAACGCACCGCAACGCCCAACGACGCGCAGCACGCGCGCCGGCAGGCTGCTGCCCTCGCTGCTGGCCACTGCAGTTTTCGCCGCCATGGCGCCGGCCGTGCAGGCCGCCAACCTGCCGACCGGCTTCGCACCGGTGCAGAACAGCGCCACCATGAGCCAGAACGGCAGCACGATGGTCATCAGCCAGAACGGCAAGGTCTCGCTGATCAACTGGACGGGATTCGATATCGCCCAGGGCAGCTCGGTGACCTTCGACATGCCGAGCACCGCGGCGGGGTCGATCAACATCATTTCCGGTGCCGCCTCCGTCATCAACGGATCGTTGTCCTCGGTCGGCAACGTCTTCCTGGTCAATACCAGCGGCATCGTGTTCAACAGCGGAAGCAAGGTCAACGTGGGCGGACTGCTGGCCACGTCGCTGCCGCCCATCATGTCCAACCTGGATGTGAGTGGAAGCGCGTCGCTGCCGGAGGTGTGGACCTTCACCGGCTCGGGCACGCCCGGTGCCATCATCAACCGCGGCAGCATCGACGCCGCCACCGGCGGCGTGAGCCTGATCGGCGCCATCGTCGAAAACAGCGGCGCCATCAACGCGGCGGGCACCGCCAGCCTGTTGGCCGCCAACAGCGTCAACTCCATCTTCAGGCAGCACGCCGCTCCCTCCGCGAACGACGCGGGCACCTGGGAGCACATGCTCACGGCGCAAAGCGCTGGCGGGGTGGTCGCCTCGGCCATCAACAACACCGGCTACCTGTCCGCCGCATCGGTGGACATGAAGTCGATGGTGCAGCCGGGAACGTTCTCCTATGGCATCAACTCCACCGGCGTGATACAGGCGCAGGGCGTCGTCGGCGGCAGCCTGGTGTTCAGTACGAACGCGCAGGCCAACATCGATTTCGGCATCGGCACCACAGCGGCTTCGATCAGCAGTAACAGCAGCGCACTATTCGCCCTTGGGACCGCGACCGCCGATGACATTTCACTATCCAGCGACGGCGCCCTCGAGCTGGGTGCGACGCTCAACAGCAGCAACATCACACTGCGTGGGACCAACATCACCCAGCAGCTCGGGCAGACCACCGGCGCCCTGAAGGGGGCCGTCACCGTTGACGCCTCGGGCAACGCTGCGCTCAACAGCAGCAGCAACGCCATCACCCGGCTGGGCGGCAAAGTGGATGGCAACCTGCAGCTCACCTCCACCACGGACGTGGTGCAGGCTGGCGCGTTGAACGTGGGCGCAACCACCACGCTCACCGGCCTTGCGGGCACCGGTGGCAGCAAGGCCGGGTTCAACTTCAACAACAGCGGCAACCTCTTCAGCGGCACCGTCAGTGGCAGCGGCGGAACGGTGCAACTGGGCAGCAATGCAGCCCTCCGGCTGGGCACCTTCAATGTGGACAGTCTGGCGGCCAGCGGCAGTGCGATCACCCTGGGCGGCGACGTAGAGAGCCGCAATGGGCAGACCTACACCGGACCGCTCACGCTTGGCAGCGACGTACTGCTGTCCAGCGCCCTGGGCGGGACGATCATCTTCGACAGCACCGTGGATGGTGCCTACGCGCTGAGCGTGGCCAGCCTCGGCGGCACAACGTTCAACGGCGCGGTAGGTGGCAATACCGCGCTGGCGTCCCTGCAATCCACGGGCGGCGGCAGCACCCGGCTGTTTGGCAACGTAACCACTACTTATGGCATCACCCTGGCGGGCAACCTGCTCCTGGCCGGCGACGTGGCGCTGACCAGCACCACCGACAAGGCCATCCGCATCAACGGTACGGTCGACAGCGTCGGCGGCGCGCGTGCCCTCACCGTGGACACCGATGGTCTCGCCGTTCTGGGCAGAAGCGTTGGCGGCAGCAGCGTGTTGTCCCGCTTCACCCGCATCGGTACCGGCGGCACCCAGCTGGGCGGCACCCTCAACGCCCAGGACAGCATCGCCCTGCAGGGCGGGCTCAGCCTGACCGCTGCGGGCGGCCTCAACAGCCAGAGCGGCAGCATCACCGTGGGCGGGCCCGTCACCTCGATCGGCCCGGCGTCCTTCGTGGCCGCCGGCGACATCGTGCTGGCCAACGCGCAGAACCAGTTTGGCGGCGCGGTCAGCCTGGCCGGCAACACGGTGAAGCTGGCGCAGCAGGGCAGCCTGCAGCTGGGCAATGTGGATGCGGTGGACCTGACGGTGAGCGCCACCGGCGCGATCAGCCAGGTCACCACGGACCGGATCAAGGCAACCGGCGCCAGCAGCATCAGCAGCGGCAGCGCGCTGAACCTCGTCGGGGCGGGCAACCGGTTCGACGGCACACTGTCCTTGCGCGGGGGCAATGCCGCCCTGGTCGCGACTGGTGCGCTGCGTCTGGGCAACGTGACCGTCGCATCGCTGGATGTCCGTGGTGACACCATCTACCTGCCGCACGCGGTAGACACGGTGGGGCTCCAATCCTATTCGGGCAACCTGTGGCTGAATGGAGACACCGTGCTGAGCAGCACCCTCGGCCAGCTCGCGCTGAATGGTACGCTGCAGGGTCCGTACGCGCTGTCGCTGGTGGCGGGCGGTCCGGGGGCCTACATCGGCGCGACCACCACTATCGGCGCGCTGTCGGTGAGTGGCGGGGTGACCCAGCTCGCCAGCAACGTCACCACGCAGGGTGACATCAGCCTGGGCCGTATCGAGGTCATCGGCGATGTCGCGCTGGCCAGCACCGGCGGCGCGGTGCGCGCGGCTGGCACGCTCAACGGGAGCAGCGCGGATACCGACTCGCTGACGATCAAGGCCGCCGGCGCGGTGGTCATCACCGGTGACACGGGCAGCGGCATCCGCCTGCACGATCTGTCCCTGGCCGGCAACGCGGTAGCTACCGCCGCAGTGAACGTCGGCAACGACCTGTCCATCGACAGCGTCACCAGCCTCACCCAGTCGGCGCGCTACTACGTGGGTGGAAACGCGGATTTCACCTCGCTGGGTAACATCACCCTGCAGAACACCGCCAACCAGTTCCTGGGCGATGTGGCGCTGAGCGGCAATACCGTCCAGATCGGCGGCCTCGGCGCGCTCACCCTGTCCGGCGTGGAAGCAACAACGCTGCAGGCAAATGCCGAAGCCCTGCTCACCCTGCGTGATGCCACCATGGCGCATTCCACGGCCTTGACCGGCGGAGCGGTGAGGCTGGATAGCGTGGCGCTGGGCCAGACCAGCACGGTCACTGCCACGGGCGGCAACATCAGCCAGGCCAGCGCCGTCGACGTCGACGGTGCCAGCACCTGGACCGCAACGGGCGACATCGTGCTGGGCGATGGCACCAACCAGTTCGGAGGCGCGGTCAGCGCCGCAGGCACCAACATCACCCTGGGCGCCGACAGCGCGCTGAACCTTGGCTCTGTCACGACGGCGGGCGCGGCCCGGCTCAGCGGTCGCGGCGTGCACCTGGGTTCCGTACAGGCGAACAGCCTGCAGGTGCAGAGCAACGCCGGCATCACCCAGGGCAAAGCGCTGGCGATGACGGGTACGGCCGGATTCAACGCCACGGGTGATGTGGTGCTGGACAACGTGGACAACACATTCGCTGCCGGCGTGCAGTTGTCGGGCCGCGACATCCGCATCGACAGCGCCGGTGGGCTCACCCTGGCCGGAGTGAACGCCACAGGCGACCTGCGCGCCACGGCCCACGCAGGCAACCTGCTGCAGAGCGCTGTGGTAAGCGTGCAGGGACGCAGCGACCTGGCGGCCAGTGGCAATGTGCAGCTGGACAACCCGGGCAACACGTTCGATGGCGCGATTGCGGCCGAGGGCCAGTCCATCCTGCTCAGGGCAGACGGCGACCTGGACGTTGAAAGCGTGCGCAACGGCAGCAATGGTGCCCTGCAGCTGGTGACCACCGGGGATATCGACCTGGGGGGCACCGCAGTCAACACCGGCACCAACCTGCTGAGCCTGCTGTCCAGTGCCGGACAGGTGCGCACGGCCACCGCGCTCACTGGCAGCCAGGTGTCGATCACCGGCGTGGAAGGCATCCGCATCGGCGGCGACATCACCGCCAACAGCCTGTCGCTGGTCTCCTCCCGAAACAATGTCGAACAGCAGGCCGGGCGCATCCAGTCGGGCACCACGCTGCTGGGCGCCGGGCTGGGCGACCTGCTGCTGGAGAGCACCAGCAACCGGTTCACCGGCGTGACCAGCCTGTCCGGGCGGGATGTGCGCGTGGCGGCGGGTGATCTCCAGCTGGGCACCGTGGCGGCCAGCCGCGACCTGCGCCTGGACAGCGACGGCAGCATCCAGCAGCAGGCACAGATGTCCGTTGGCCGCACGGCGGACCTGCGCGCCACCGGTGACATCACCCTGCAGCATGCAGATAACCGCTTGGATGGCCAGGTACAGATCGACGGCCGTGATGTACAGATCCATGCCGATGCCGGGTTGAATCTGCAAGCCGTCAACGCCCGAAACCTGGACGCACAAGCGGGCACTACGCTTGTCCTCGACAACGCCACCGTGAGCGGCGACGCCACTGTACATGGCCAGGAACTGCGGCTTGGGGATAGCCGCATCGGCGGCAATCTGGTCGCAACCTCACTGGGCACCATCCATCAAAGCGCGGCCCTGCAGATTACCGGTACCAGCCAACTCCAGGCCGGCGGCAGCATCCAACTTGAGCAGGCAGGCAACCACTTTGGTGGCCGGGTGGATATCGATGCCGCCTCGGCAAGTATCAGCAGCGCTGACAGCATGCAGTTGGGCAATATCACCACCACCGGCAATCTGCAGGTGGGTGCGAATGCAGGGCTGCGCCTGGACGGCCAGATACGCGCGGCGAATGTGGACCTGGCCACCGCCGGCGTTTTCGACAATCGTGCCGGCAGCAGCGCCATTGCCTTGACCGGGCCGGGGCGCTGGCAGGTCTACCTGGCATCTCCGTTCCAGAACCATGTGTTTGGCGGCCTTGACAGCGGCAATACCGCGGTGTGGAACGCCGCTGCCTTCACACGTGTGGGAGGCTCCGACAACAGGTACCTGTTCGCCTGGCAGCCGACACTGACGGTCACGGCAAACACGCTACGCAAGGTCTATGGCGACAGCATCGATCCGCGCAGTGCATTTTCCATCACCGGCGCCATGGCAGGTGCCACCGGCGCCTACCTGGCCGACAGCGTCACCGACCTGATAACCGGCACCCCGCTGCTTGCTTCGACAGGCGCATCAGCCACCGCCGGGGTGACGGCGACCCCGTACACCCTTGATGTCTCCGCAGGGACGCTGGATACCGGGACCAGCGGATATGCCCTTTCCTTCGTGCAAGGCGAGCTATGGGTTGACCCCAAGGCATTGACCATCACCGCCAACAACGGCGGCAAGACCTACGGGCAGACCGGTGGCCTCAATGGCTTCAGCAGCTCCGGACTGGTCAACGGTGACACCGTGTCCTCCGTCGACCTGGGCAGCACTGGCACAGCCACCACCGCCAATGTCGGCGACTACACCATCACTGCCAGCAATGCCGACGGCACCGGCTTGTCCAACTACGACATCACCTATGTCGACGGCACTTTGTCGGTTGGCAAGGCCGGGCTGACCATCACCGCAGGCAGTGGCAACAAGACCTATGGTCAGAGCGGCGGCTTCAATGGCTTCAGCAGCAATGGGCTGCTCAACAGCGACACCCTCACCGGCGTTGACCTGACCAGCAACGGCTCAGCCGCCACCGCCAATGTCGGCAACTACACCATCACGGCCAGCAATGCCGATGGCACCGGCCTGTCCAACTACGACATCACCTATGTCGACGGCACTTTGTCGGTTGGCAAGGCCGGGCTGACCATCACCGCCAACAACGGTGGCAAGACCTATGGGCAGACCGGTGGCTTCGCAGGCTTCACCAGCAATGGTCTGCTCAACGGCGACAGCGTTTCCTCGGTCGACCTGAGCAGCACTGGCGCCGCCGCCACTGCCAATGTCGGTGACTACACCATCACCGCAAGCAATGCCGACGGCACCGGCCTGTCCAACTACGACATCAGCTATGTCGACGGCACCTTGTCGATCGGCAAGGCCGGGCTGACCATCACCGCCAGCAACGGTGGCAAGACCTATGGGCAGACCGGTGGCTTCGCAGGCTTCACCAGCAATGGTCTGCTCAACGGCGACAGCGTTTCCTCGGTCGACCTGGGCAGCACTGGCGCCGCCGCCACTGCCAATGTCGGTGACTACACCATCACCGCCAGCAATGCCGACGGCACCGGCCTGTCCAACTACGACATCACCTATGTCGACGGCACTTTGTCGGTTGGCAAGGCCGGACTGACCATCACCGCAGGCAACGGCGGCAAGACCTATGGCCAGAGTGGCGGTTTCAATAGCTTCAGCAGCAATGGGCTGATCAACGGCGATACCGTCACCGGTGTAGACCTGGCCAGCAACGGCCGTGCGGTCACCGCCAATGTCGGCAACTACACCATCACCGCAGCCAATGCCGATGGCACCGGCCTGTCCAACTACGACATCACCTACGTCGACGGCACTTTGTCGGTTGGCAAGGCCGGGCTGACCATCACCGCCGGCAACGGCAGCAAGACCTATGGCCAGAGCGGTGGTTTCAATGGCTTCAGCAGCAATGGGCTGATCAACGGCGACACCGTCACCGCTGTAGACCTGGCCAGCAACGGCCGTGCGGTCACCGCCAATGTCGGCAACTACACCATCACCGCCGCCAATGCCGATGGCACCGGCCTGTCCAACTACGACATCACCTATGTCGGCGGCACGTTGTCGATCGGCAAGGCTGGGCTGACCATCAGTGCCAACAACACCAGCAAGCGTATTGGTCAGCTGTTGGCGCTCGATGGCTACCGCAGCAGTGGCCTGCTCAACGGCGACAGTATCGACAACGTTTCACTGTTCAGCGCTGGCAACAACGTCAACGCCCAGCCTGGCGCGTACGCCATTCTCGCCAGCGATGCCCAGGGCACCGGTCTAAGCAACTACGATATCAGCTACCAGGCCGGTAGCCTGCAGGTAGTCGGAGTAACGGCGGAGGCCGCAGCAGAACTGGCTCGCGCGGTGGTTGTTGGCCGCAATGATTCCCTACCTGTCAGCCGTCCCAGCGCCCTGCCAGCTCCATCTTCCACTGGCACCGGCATAACGCTTCCCCGCGGCATCTGCACACAGCTGGATGGAATGGACTGCCTGAGCCGGCAACCGGAATGATCCACGCCCGCTGAACACACCCGCTGAAACGGAAAAGGCGCATCCAAGGATGCGCCTCTTCTTATTCAGCCAGCTGCCGCTTTGGCTCAATGATTGAACACGATGTCGGCAATGATGCCGGTGGCGATGGCTACCATCAGCATGTTGCCGCGGTCGTCGCGGATCCAGCGGTGGCCATAGGGCGGGCGGCGCACGTGGTAACGGTCGTAATCGTTGACCACATAGACCGGGCCGCCGTAGTAATTGCTGTAGCGGTGGCCACGTTCAAACCCGTACGGGCGGTAGGCCACGCGCGGCGGCGCGTAGTAGCGGCGGTCGTTGTAACGACGGTCGTTATAGCGGGCATCGCGGTAGCCCTCGCGATAGCCGTTGCTGTAATGGCGGCGGTCATCACGACGGTCGTCACGGTCATGGCCGTGACCCCTGCCGCGATCATGGCCCCCCGCGGTCATCCCAGCCGTGGCGGCCTCGGTCGTTGTCATCACGGTCACCCGCCGCAAAGGCCGGGGCGGTGGCACCTAACGCCAATACGGTGGTCATCGCAGCGACAACAAAGCGGTTCATCTTCATGGGTGGCCCTCACTGGGTTGGTGGACGGTTTCCATAATGCTCACTTGATCTGAACGGTTTCCGGCTGGAAACGGTTACGGCCTTTCCCATTCATAAATCAGCAAGCGCCCCAACCACCTCCGGCGGCCGTGCTGGGGTTCCGGTTATAATGGGCAATTCCCTTTTGCCTTTGGCCCTGTCCTCAACTGGACCGGGCGCAGGCGTGCGCTACGGAGACGTCATGTCCTCGCAATACATCTACACCATGAACCGCGTCAGCAAGGTGGTCCCGCCCAAGCGGCAGATCATCAAGGACATCTCGCTGTCGTTCTTCCCCGGTGCCAAGATCGGCCTGCTGGGCCTGAACGGCGCCGGCAAGTCCACCGTGCTGAAGATCATGGCCGGCGTGGACACCGATTTCGAGGGCGAGGCCCGCCCGCAAGCTGGCATCAAGGTCGGCTACCTGGAGCAGGAACCGCGCCTGGACCCGGCCCAGACCGTGCGTCAAGCGGTCGAGGAAGGCGTGGGCGAAGTGCTGCAGGCCCAGGCTGCGCTGGACAAGATCTACGACGCCTATGCCGAGGAAGGCGCCGACTTCGATGCACTGGCAAAGGAACAGGAACGGCTGGAAGCCATCCTGGCCGCAGGCGATGCCCACACGCTGGAGAACCAGCTGGACGTGGCGGCCGACGCCCTGCGCCTGCCGCCGTGGGACGCGGTTATCGGCAACCTGTCCGGCGGTGAAAAGCGCCGCGTGGCACTGTGCCGCCTGCTGCTGCAGAAGCCGGACATGCTGCTGCTCGACGAACCGACCAACCACTTGGACGCGGAGTCGGTGGAATGGCTGGAGCAGTTCCTGGCGCGCTACACCGGCACCGTGGTGGCCGTCACCCATGATCGCTACTTCCTGGACAACGCCGCCGAGTGGATCCTGGAACTCGACCGCGGCCGCGGCATTCCGTGGAAGGGTAACTACACCCAGTGGTTGGAGCAGAAGGACGAGCGCCTGAAGCAGGAAGACAACCAGGAAAAGGCTCGCCAGAAGGCGATCCAGAAGGAACTGGAGTGGTCGCGCCAGAACGCCAAGGGTGGCCGCACCAAGGGCAAGGCCCGTCTGGCCCGCCTGGAAGAGCTGCAGAGCGTCGACTACCAGAAGCGCAACGAGACCAATGAAATCTTCATCCCGCCGGGCGAGCGCCTGGGCAACTCGGTGATGGAGTTCAAGAACGTCTCCAAGAAATTCGGCGAGCGCCTGCTGATCGACAACCTGTCGATGATCATCCCGCCGGGCGCCATCGTCGGCATCATCGGCCCGAACGGTGCCGGTAAGTCGACCCTGTTCAAGATGATCACCGGCCAGGAAAAGCCGGATTCGGGCGAGATCGTGGTCGGCCCGACCGTCAAGCTGTCCTACGTCGACCAGAGCCGCGACGCGCTGACCGGCAACCACAACGTGTTCCAGGAAATCGCTGGCGGCCTGGACATCCTCAACATCAACGGTGTCGAGATCCAGTCGCGTGCCTACATCGGCCGCTTCAACTTCAAGGGCCAGGACCAGCAGAAGATGGTCGGCTCGCTGTCCGGTGGTGAGCGTGGCCGCCTGCACATGGCCAAGACCCTGCTGCAGGGTGGCAACGTGCTGCTGCTCGACGAACCGTCCAACGACCTGGACATCGAAACCCTGCGTGCGCTGGAAGATGCGTTGCTGGAGTTCCCGGGCAACACCTTCGTCATCTCGCATGACCGCTGGTTCCTGGACCGTATCGCCACGCACATCATTGCCTTCGAAGGCGACTCGCACGTCGAGTTCTTCCAGGGCAACTACCGCGAGTACGAAGAGGACAAGAAGCGTCGCCTCGGCGACGATGCCGGTCCCAAGCGCCTGCGTTTCAAGGCACTGAAGTAATACCCGACAGACGGCCGCCCAGTGCGGCCGTCTGCTTTTGGCGGTGGCTGCAGATCGCGCGGCCGCCGCTTGAGCCCCTCTCCCGTTTACGGGAGAGGGGTTGGGGTGAGGGCAGGCCCTGCGCTGGAAACCGGCATCGCCTTGCCTCGATTAAAAAGTTGGAAGAGCTCAAGAGCGGGTGAAGCCCCCCTCATCCGCCCCTTCGGGGCACCTTCTCCCGCAAGCGGGAGAAGGGACGGCAAGCTTCACCGCATTCAAGCTGCGTCGGCAGCTCACGCGCCTGCAACTGCCCCCGGCCCCCTCTCCACCCAGCGAGAGGTAAAGCCTGCAATCCACGGAACTCCCCCATGTCCCTGCTAGACCGTATCTTCAAACTGCAACAGCACGGCACCAGCGTCCGCACTGAAGTGCTGGCCGGTATCACCACCTTCCTGACGATGTCCTACATCGTCTTCGTCAATCCGGAAATCCTCGGCACCACCGGCATGGACCCGGGCGCGGTATTCGTGGCTACCTGCCTTGCGGCTGCAATCGGCTCGGCAGTGATGGCGCTGGCCGCCAACTACCCGGTCGGCATGGCGCCGGGCATGGGCTTGAATGCGTTCTTCGCCTTCACCGTGGTTGGTGCTGCCGGACTGCCCTGGCAGCAGGCGCTGGCAGCGGTGTTCATTTCCGGCATCGTGTTCTGGGTGTTGTCACTGACCGGCATCCGCGCCTGGCTGGTGGCCGGCATTCCCGCCTCGCTGCGTTCGGCAATCGTGGCCGGCATCGGCCTGTTCCTGGCGATCATCGCGTTGCAGAAATCGAACGTGATCGTCGCCAATCAGGACACCATGCTGACCCTGGGGCCGCTCAATACCGCGCCGCCGCTGCTTGCGCTGGCCGGATTCCTGCTGATCGCGATCCTGGAAGCACGCAAGGTGCGCGGCGCGATCCTGATCGGCATCCTCGCCGTCACCGGCATTGGCTGGGCGATTGGCTCGGTGCAGTACCAAGGTATCGTCTCGTTGCCGCCGAGCCTGGCCCCGACCTTCCTGCAGCTGGATCTGCCCGGCCTGCTGCACCACGACGGCGGCGCGCCACTGGCGGTGTTGCTGCAGGTGGTGCTGGTGTTCGTGCTGGTGGAAGTATTCGATGCCACCGGCACCTTGTACGGCGTACTCGGCCGCGCTGGCCTGCTGAAGCTGGAAGACGGCAAGAAGCGCTTCAGCCGCGCCTTGCTGGCCGACAGCAGCGCGATTGTGGCCGGCTCGCTGCTGGGCACCAGTTCCACCACCGCCTTTGCCGAAAGCGCCTCCGGCGTGCAGGTCGGCGGCCGTACCGGCCTGACCGCGCTGGTGGTTGCCGCACTGTTCCTGGCCGCACTGCTGTTCTCGCCGCTGGCAGCGATGGTGCCGTCCTATGCCACCGCGCCGGCCCTGCTGTTCGTCGCCGGGCTGATGCTGCGCGAGCTGGTGGAAGTGAAGTGGGATGACCTGACCGAATCGGTGCCGGCCGCACTGTGTGCGCTGGCGATGCCGTTCACCTACTCCATCGCCAACGGCCTGGCCTTCGGCTTCATCGCCTATGCGGCGCTCAAGGCCGGCACCGGCCGTTGGCGCGAAGTGCATCCGGCAGTGTGGCTGGTGGCCAGTTTGTTTGTGCTGCGCTACGCGCTGGAGTGATCACAGGGCAAGCTCAACACAGGCATGCGCGGGTCATCCGACCCGCATCACCACCACGGTTGCAGCCAACACAACCAGTATGCTGATCACCGAGAACAATCCCAGCGCCAACGCGCTGCGCCACACGGTCGACCATACCGGCCGCTGGTGGAAGAATTGCACCAGCGAAACCACGCTGTAGCCCATGCCCAGCATGCCGGCCAGGAGCTGGCTGTAAGGTACCCATCGTTGCACCACCATCAGTACCGTCCAGATGACAAAGGTCTGCACGGTCAACAAGGTAGTGACCACCAGCCACTCGGGATAATTCAGTTTGCCGTAGCGGTTGAAGATCAGCCGGAAAGCCAAGGCTTCGATGGGCAACAACATCAGTGTGAACGCCGCGAAGTGGGACTCAACCCAGGCAGTGACTGCCCGGCTGGCCGTCATGAACTGCAGCATTTCGGCAGGCAATACCTTGCCCGCAAGCATCGCTTCCGATGCGCCACCATCGACGATGCTGGCACCGACAATCAGCCGATTCAACAGCAGCACCGCCGCCGACATCATCGTGATCAGCAGCAGCGGCTTGACCTGGTTGCCGCGCCGTCCTTCGATATAGTCGCGCAGCAGTCGGCCCGGCCGCAGCATCAGCTGCTTGAGCGAATACAGGATGCCCCGGTCCATGTGCAGCACGCTGTGCTCAAACTCATGGCCCAGGAAATGCCAATCGATGCGGTGCACCGGAGTCGGCTGCCCGCAATTTGGGCAGTACTTCTGCTCAGGACCGTCGGCTGCGCGATCACAATTGATACAGCTGGTGTCGACGTGCATCCCCATGCATCGCCCCCTTGATGGCAAGCCAGCATTCTAGAACGAGGCGGAGAATCTTCGCCATCGTCTGGCGCCTGGATCTCCGCCACCAAACGCGCAGGGCGATAGCCAGACGCCAATCCGTTGATGCCAGCCACGCCCACCTGCGCCAACAGGCATCAACGGCCCTCTGACCAGCCCCTCCCTAGTTGTACTGAATGGTGAAGGTGGCTTTGCCGTCTGCCCTGCCCGGCGTCACCCTACCGGCCCGGGTCTGAATGTAGCGCGCCCGCAACGGCAGGCTCATGGTGCTGGCACCAACCACGCTGCTGCCGAGGTCGATGTTCTCTGCAAACCTCACTGCTTTCTCGGCAGTACCATTGCGCTGTACCAGCTCGATACCGATGCGAGCAGCCACATCTGCGCCAGCAGCCAGTGGCAACACGCCCGGAAGATTGGAGCTGTCCTGGAGCGCATCCAGTCGAATCCCGATCCTGCTCTGGTACTGGGCAACATTGCTACCTTGGCAATCCAGACGGATATCGAAGTCGCGATTGAGCGCATGGCTACCGACGCCTGTGAAGGTGCTGGCGGGCACCGATCCAAAATCCACCACGATATTGCGACTACCCGCCTGCACCGAGCAGGTTGGGTTGACCACGGTTGTGCCGGTACCCCTGAAGGTTGAGACCAACACCGGCTTGATCGGGCCGTCCCCATCAAAGTAATAGGTGGTGAACCTGCCATTGGGGGCAATCAAGCCGGACCCGGTGATTGCCGCAGTCTTGACCAACTCCACCCGGAACCTGCCACCAATCAGACTGACCTCGCCGCTTGTATTCAGCGGCAGGGTATGTGGATAGAAGCTCTGAATGGATCCGGAGTCGCGATAGACACGAATGCCTATACCTGCAACATTGGTAGCGTAAACATTGCTGAAGCCTGCCACCCCTGTCTGCTGTGCGGCATTGATGTAACGCCCGTTGGCACTGCCTGCGCCTGTGCATTGGGCGACACGATCGCGTTGATCAATGTTGACTACCAGCTCCTTGATCACTGCACCCACCGGCACGCTTGGCAGAATCACCAACTGCCCCATGTCCATCTGCACATCCTGGGGAATGAAAACACCTGCATTCAACCTGCACACTGCCTGCGCGGCGGGCGCCAGCGCCACCAAAACCACACCCGACACTACTGCCCGCAACACGCCGATACGCGCATGAATAAAAGACATATTGCCTCCATCGTCATGAAAGCCGGCCGTACGAAAACCCGCTTGACCAGCGACTGATAAGCGATGCCGCAATGTCAACGGCGACACTCACCTGGCGCAACGCGCAGGCAAAAGTCGGCTGTTGTTTTTCGCACACACCTGCGTCGTGCCTGCTGTACATGCAGCGCGGCCGAACATGCTCAACAGGTCTTTCGTACGAGCGCAGGCTGCAGTTGACTGCAGTGCGATCCGACGCGTGGCGTCAGCTGTAGTTGAAGGTCAGGTTCAAATCACGGAAGCAAGCATAGTGGCAACGGGAGGAACGCAGTCCCGCAATGCCAAAACGCATGTCCACTTTCCCGCAGGGAAAGCCGGTGATTGAATTCAGACAGCCAGCACCTTGATCGGCATAGCCAAGCACATAGGCAAGCACCTCCGTTTGCTAGTTGGATCGAACGCAATCAGGCGTATCGATTACACCATTGATGTCGGAGTAAACGCGCGACATCACACCAATCACGGCCGGCCATACACATTGGCGCAATAGCCTCGACCGCCACAATCAAGAACAAAAAATACACATCAACACAATGCATGCACAACATTACGATACACGCGTCCATGGGCCGACTTGAGTAGTACCGAGCCCTGCCAGTAACGAGCACCGTCCACGCGCGCAACCATGTATGAAACGAAATGGCACAGTCGCCGCTGCATACTGATCCGCCACCCTGCGAACGACAGCCACGCTCCAGAATATCAGTTGTACTGGATGACAAACGTCGCCATTCCTCCTGCCTTACCCGGCCCTATTGGACCCGCCCTAGTCTGGATATAACGCGCACGCAAAGGCAAGACCAGCGTTCCGGTGTTCATGGCTCCCGTGGCAATAACGATGTTTTCACCGAAGCGCAGCAGCTTTTCACCTTGTGCTCCACGTTGAACCATTTCTATGGCGATGCCCGAGGCTGCGTCGGCCGACGCAGCCAGAGGCAATACTCCCGGTCGATTTGAAGCATCCTGCTGCGCATCGACACGGACACCAACCGTGGACCCGGCCACGTCCGAACTCTGGCAATCAAGCTCAATGGTGAAGTCACGGTTCGCCGCCACACTCCCCACCCCAGAGAAAGCGCTGGCGGAGACGGAACCAAAATTCACAGCAATATTCTGGCTGCCCGCACTGGGCTTGCAGGTCGGAGGCTTGATCGTCGCCCCGCCGCCGACAATGCTAAGGCCGACTATTGGCCTTTCAATGGAATACACCTGGTGCCCCGCAAACAGGCCATTGGGCGCGATAGGTCCACTACCAACATCGGCACTGGTCTTGATCAACTCCACAACCACGTTTGAACTTGGGATTCCGAATGATTGGAAAGGCCAGTAGCTGATATCAGCGGGATAGTACATCGTACTTTGTCCTCCCCCCCCAACAATGACAGTCTGTCGCACCCTCATTCCGACCCCGGGAATGGCGGTCTTGAATACTGACATCAAGCCGGGCAACATACTTGTGGGCCAAGATGCATAGAAAATCAACCGCGACGAGTACACCGTCGTTGAGTCACAAAGGAAGGTGTTCGAATTCTTCGCAGTGACTGGAAAGGAACGCGTAAGTATCACCCCGCCGACTGGCAGATTCGATGGAACACTGATCTCACCCATATTGATGTCAATGTTCTGCGGAACAAAGCTCACGCCAGGGTTCACCCGACAAGTCGCCAGCGCGCGCTGCGCACCTGACAGCGACAGTGCTGCAAGCATGGTGGCAGCGAGCATCCGCATCGATCGTTGGATCACAGGCATACAGTCTCCACCGAAGTTATTCCAGACGTCTGCTGACCCGGGTCAGCAGCTACGTGGTAATCAAACACGCACCTCTGCGATGCCTGCGTCCCCCATTCAACCCGGAGCCTGCCGCTATCGTGCTCACTACGCACGTAGAGGCGTCCACCTTGCCCGACCAGGCCTACCAGTTGTCCCTGCTCATCCTTGACCGACGCGCCCAGCGGTAGCGACTTTCCGGCAGCACCGCGCACGCTGATCAGCAGCGCCCTACCGCTACGCGTCTGGAAGCGCAGCAAACTGATCGCGCCAGCGTAAGGCGCAACCGATTGGCTGCTGGACTCAAGTTCAACATCACGCGACATCTCCGCCGGATCAAGGGTGACGGCATTGAGCCGGTATGGCGATACGTACGGCACCACGGCATAACCGCGACCATCCACCCGCAATCCCAGGGCATTGGTCAAGCGGGCGTCGGTAGCACCGGGAGCATGCACCAACACCATGGTGTCGCCACGATACGGAACAAACGTTACGCCACCGCCATGCACCACCGCGTTGCCACTGGCGCTGAGCGACAATTGACGGAAGTCATCGGAGTATCCGTAGGCCCCGTTAAGGGTTGCATAGCGGCCTCGATAGCCCGCCGAAGCCATCACACTGGTGCCGCCACCGCGGCTGTCGACCAGGGTCAGCCCATAGTCGATATTGTAGTCAGGCCCGGCGGATCCACTGATACCGATACGGCTGCTTTCATAGCCGCGACTGCGGTTTCCCGCACTGCCATCGCGCATGCCGATATCCGCATTGAACGCCACGGGCCGACTACGCCTGCCCAATGGCACGCTCATGCTGAGCAGGTATTGGGTATCGCGGACCGCAGGCAGGCCTGCTTCGGTACGAACCGCCGAGAAGCCAAAGTTCACCGCACGCCAGGCATTGCTGTAGCCCGCCTGGTACTGCACGCTGGTACCAGCAATATCGTAGAAATCTCGTACCGACCCAGTCACATACAGTGCCCCCCAACCTTCGGCCAGCGGCTGGTTCAAGGTCAACTGGAACTGACTACGCTGCCGTCCATAACGTTGCGCGTCGAACCCGCGCGAAATTGCATCGCGATGGTTCAACGCATCCTGCAGGCTGTAATAGCCGCGGGTTGAATACCGGTACGCAGCCAGCGTCACGTTGGTACCCAACGGACCAATCAGGTTGCTATAGCTCAGCCGCATGCTCGAGCCCAATGTATCCTGGCCGCCCTGAAAGCGCGAGCGCGCATGCGTCAGGTCAAACGACAACGCGCCTATCGGTGTTGCCAGACCGGCTCCGTACAACAGCGCTGCATAGTCCTGGCTCAACAGCCCACCGCCATACAACGTCAGGCGATTGCCGATGCCCCGCTGGTAGGTGCCTTGAGCCAACCAAGGCTCATCCAGCATGTTCTCATCGCGCACTTGGCCTACCGTGAGCGCGTAACGCGACATCCCAGGGCGCAGCATCTGCGCGACCGCACCAAACGGAACCTTGAAGGAGCGAGTGCGACCATCGGCCTCGACAACACTCACGTCCAGGTCACCGCCATAGCCGGTGGGGTACAGATCATCAATGACGAAATTACCTGGCGACACCGTACTGGAGTAGATCAGCTGCTGGTTCTGACGAATCTCCACACGTGCATTGGTTTCGGCGATACCTCGTATGACGGGGGCGTAACCACGCAGAGAATCAGGCAGCATGCGGTCGTCGGTGGCCAGGCTGATGCCGCGATAACCCACCGAATCAAACAACTCACCACTGGTATAGGCCTCACCAACGGTGAGCTCCCCACCCACCCCTGCGAATCCCCGCTGGGCATAGGTTGCAATGCGCTGCCAATGGCTGCCTGTACCCTCGCTCCAGGTCAGGTTGGAGTCCTGGCGAAGCTGCCATCCACCCAGGTTCAAACCCATGTTCAGACCAAGATAGGCGCTCCGATTGCGCTGACTCAGCACACCACGGGTCTGCCCATCAACCATGTTGAAACTGTAGCCGACAAAGCCCGCATTGATGCCGCGGTCCCATAGCGCCGGATTCACATATCCGCGCGCCTCGCGGCGCAGATTTACCTGCGGGATGCTCAGGTCGTAGCGCAGATTGCCACTGTCATAGATACCGAATGCATTGGGCATGCGCTCCTGCACCTGGTAGCAGGAATCTGCCGTGTTGGTGTTGGCGGCCTGCAGTTGTTCGGTGTCTACACCAAGCTCCTCAAGCAGCGCGATGTCCAGGCAGGCACCAACCTCGCCCTGTCCATTGGCGCGGAACGGCAGGTCGCGGCGTCCCTTCCAACTGCCATTTACATAGATATCCACCCGATAGTCGCCCGCCACCATCGGATTGCCATTGCTGAAGGCGGACAGATCGACCTTGGCACCAGAACCGGAAAGAAAGTTGGAGTCGAACTGTGCCACTTCGGGAGCAGCAGGTTTGGCCGGGCCACCACTTACCAACAACGCTTGCTCACCGAGATTGCCGTTGGGCTCAGGAGCCGGTACAGGCGCCGCCCAGACATGCAACGGCAGCACCGCGCCCGCGGCAAGCAGGAGTATCGGCAACAATCGGCCCTTGTCCACTGCTGCATCGACAATTGACCTCCGAATTGATAGTGACAACCTGCTCTCAATCACACCGGCTTCCTTCAAAACGATCGCAACCGCGAACACGCTCAATCCATCGAGCTGCTACTCAGGGACCGGCCACTACGCCGGCGCTGTTCTCCACCCTTCCGCCGTAGTCGTTGATGGTGATGAAACGCACCTTGTCGACGGGGCCATTGGCATCCAGCAGCAATTGCTGGTTGGGTCCGACCATCTTTCCTTTCTCTTCAATCAGTCTGTCTGCGCTGGCGCTGACTGCATGCACCTCCGCCAACGTCACGTGGTAGGGCGTTGGATTCTCTGCGCGCAGCTTTCCGTCCGACCAACTCCAGCGCAGCTTCGACGGCGCATCGTTGGCGATATCCGGCAACCCTTTGGGGCGATAGAACAGCTTGATCCGCGAGCGGAAAGCCACCTGCAGATAGTTCTGCTCTTCGCCGGATTCTTTCGGCGATGGAGCAACATCCAATACGTTCAACCAGAACAACGACTCGCGATCCTTCGGCAGATCGGCGCCGGTGAAGATCACCCGCAACGCCTGACTGCGCCCCGCCTCGACACGTGCGATAGGCGGCGTCAGCAAGAATGGAGCATCGCTGTCCTCTGCCGTCTGCTCGGGATTGCCGCTGTCGATCCAGCTTTGCACCAACGAAGGAGCCTCGCCGACATTATTTACCTGGACGGTGATTTCCCGCGCCTGCTCAAGGTAGATCACCCGGGTCCCGCTGATTACCACGCCCGCCAGGGCCAGCGGACAAAACGACACCATCAACACCGCGCCAAGCAGTGCTTTTGGGAAATGTGATTTCATCGCAGCCACTGCTTCTATACGCGGAATAGTTCCCTCGACCGACCGCATCGCCGGCCGAGGGTCCCGACAACTGCAATCAGTTGTAGATGATCGTGTACTTCACGCTGCTGGTGACTTCACCTGGGGTCGCCGCACCTTGCGCGTAGTACTCAACCGCGTAGTTCAGGTTTGCCGAACCGTCTGCAGCAACGGTGACCCACTGCGAATTGGTCTGCGGCTGGCCGGCACCTGCAGCCGTGATCGGCAGCGCAAGATTGTTGCTGCCCAGCAGCTGCAGCTGCACCTGGGTTGCTGCGTTGGCGGTAGCGGTGTTGTTCAAACGACCGCTGCTGGCATCGATGGTGGCACCCGGCTCGAAGTAGGTCGCCACATTGCCGGAATCGCATTGGGTCAGACTGATCGAGAACGGCGTGCGGCCGGCAACCTGCCCACTGGCAGCCAATGCGCTGGCACCAACGGTCGGCAGCGTTACAGTGAAGTCCTTGCCCTGCGGGGTAGAAACGGTGCAGGTCTTGTCGGTGATTTCGCCGTTGAAGGTGATGGTGCCGTCAGCGGCGTTGGCGGCGAGCGGAGCTGCTGCCAGGAGGAGTACTGCGATGATGTTGACGTTGCGCATTGCGATTACCTTGCTCTGATGGAATGGAAGTGGGTCCGGGGCAAGCAAGGAGTTCAACGGAGCAGCACTCAATCCTTGACTCGCTTCCCGATCAGAACTCGACACCTGCTGTTCGAGAACTGGACGAGAAGTTATCAGCATTAAATGTGACGCTCTCCACATAAATTGCCAATTAGCCATTCCAATCAAATCTGCAACAGCCCTTCGCATGACGCCTGCATGTGCAGCACATGCGCGAGCTCTCGTGTACCCGGATTACAGCAGGCACAGTCGATCGGCCAGGGTTTCATCTGCCGTGGACCAGGAGCGATTTGATCGTGATCACTCAACACGCGTGATGTCCGCGAGCAGAACGGCATGTTGCCTCTTCTGCTCCGCTTCTGGCAGGCGCCTACTGAAGTCCCCAAACGCGGAGTACGGCCATGATTCGTTCTCTTCTGCTAGGTGCGGCGTTGCTTTCCATCACTTCGGCAACCAACGCAAGTCAAGGCACCATTCGCTTCGTGGGACGCATAGTTGATTCGGGCTGCAACATCGGGCTGGTGCGCGATCAGCAACAACTGAATCTGGATACCTGTCCGATGTCTGCGCTAGGCGCGCAACTGCAGGTATCCACCCTGGCCACCGGCGATGTCATCACTTTGGCTGCGTACCACAAGCAGGTTGGCCTTGCGGCGCATGTAAACGAATCACAGCAGCGCTTTTTTTCCAAAAGCTATGCGCTGCAAGCTCGCCCCGATCAACTAGAAAAAACAGGCTATCTGGTAGTGGTCACCTACCCGTGACACCTCCCAAGGCGCCCGGCAGACCCGCAATGGCCTGCCGGGCTTCGTGCAGACTATGCTTGGCCATCCGATGATTGTGCAGCAAGCAGTGACATCGGCAACCAGAGCACATCCGTCGACGCACAGCTTGCGCACCAGATTGACCATCGTGACGGCCGCCAGCCATACATTGCTGAACCGCCCACGTGCTTGCTCCACCCATGCTCCACAACGGCGGCACGCTCTGGGATCATGTGTGGGTCTCTGTTTCCGGTGTCTGCGTACCCATGAACGCCGTCTCGCACAACCGCCGGCGCCTGTTGCAGGCGACTGCGCTGATCCCAGCCTTGGTGGCGCTGGCCGGGCTGCCTGGCTGCTCGCTACCAGAGCAAGTGGATGGCACCTTCCTGCAGCCTTGGCGCGACCACCAGAACTGGACCGCCGCGGACTGGCAACGCTCGATGGCATTGGCCCAGCGCGCTGGTTGCCGCCAACTGGTAGTGCAATGGAGTGGCATCCTCGGCGGCGCGGAAGGTGATTGGCATCTGTCCGATACCAGCTTTGCAATGCTGTTCAACGCCGCTGACCATGCCAACATCAACGTGCGCGTCGGCTTGCCGTTCGAGCAGCGCTGGTGGCAGGTAATCAGTGCCGATGAAACACAGCTGCGCGACTTCTTCGCCACCAGCCTGCAGCGCGCCCGCGCTTGGCTGGACCAGAGCAGCCTGAGCCGGCAGCAGCGCTTTGCAGGCTGGTATCTGCCCTATGAGCTGGAGCAGTACCACTGGGCCGAACCTGCACGTTTGCAGTTGCTGGTTGGCTGGCTGCACGATCTGCAGCAGGCGACGATCACGCGCGGTGGCGACTGCGCCATCTCCACTTACTTCAGCCGCCTGCAGACCGAGGGGACATTGGTTGGCCTATGGCAGCACGTGCTCGATGGCACCACCCTGCGCCCGATGGTGCAGGACGGCATTGGCGTAGCAGGCCAGGACAACCACCAAGCGTTGGCACCACTGCTGGCCTTGTTCAAGCAACGCGGCGTGGCCTTTGATGCCATCGTTGAACTGTTCCGCCAACTGCCGCCACCAGCAGCCGACGGGAGCCAGTTCCACGCTGAGAGCGCCGACTTCGCCCGCGTACAACAGCAACTGGAGTGGGCCCGCGCCAGCGGTGCTGGCAATGTGCTGGTATATGCACTGGAACCCTGGCTCTCACAGGACACGCCCCAGGCCAAAGCGCTGCGGCGGGCCTGGGGTTTATAGCGCTGCCAGAGCGCACAGCAAGAGCGGTCAGGCGGCCTCGATCAGTTCCAGCAGATGCCCGTTGCGCAGGAAAAGGAAAACGATGCGGCGGCCACCAAATGCAACCGCTGCGGCCGGCTCAGCGGTTCGGCGTGCGCCCGCATCTTCCAGTGCATCCAACGCCACATCGAAATCCTTCACCTCGAACGCCTGGTGATACATACGTGTGCGTCGGCTGAGCACACCCTGCACCGGCGAGTCGGCCGAGGTTGGCACCAGCAGCTCCAGGCGCGGCCCGGGCCCAACCAGAAAGCGCCCCTTCACCCGCTGTACCGAATCCTCGAATTCCTCACCTTCCTGATGGTAGCCAAGCTGCTCCCACACCATCTGCTCCAGTGCGAAATCCTTGCAGGCAACGCCAATGTGATGAAAGGTGCAGCCAAGTTTTTCCAGCATTGCGGGTCACCTGCGACAGAAGAGGGAAAACAACCGGACCGATTGCCGGATTCAGAACTGGAAGTAGAGGAAGCGAGCGGTCTTGTCCAGGTTCAACATTGCATAGGCGAGCACCAGCAGCGTCAGTACCAACCAAGCCAGGTTCGGCCGCCAACGCATCCATGCACGCGGCGCCGGCGACGACCCTTCCAGCGCGGGGGAATAGGCACCCATGATCTGGTTGGAGTTCGGCGCCAGCCAAACGATCGCCAACAGCGTCGCAATCATCAGGCCCGGGGCCCAGCGCTCGAACAGCATACGCAGCAGATCACCGCTGCTCCAGTCCGGATTGCCAGCAAATATCGCCTGCAGCGGGAACAGCACTGGCGTCACCGACTCCATGCCATGCAGGCCGGTCATGCCCGCCAGCATGCGGAACGCATCAGCGGTGCTGTTGGCCCGGAAGAACAACAGCGCCACCACGACACACAGGAAGGTGAGCAGTACATAGCCGACGCGATGCCAGCCGCGTGCAACCGTACCGAGCGGAACCGGACCGAACTGGCGCCAGGCGTGATTGATCGCCAGGTAGCTGCCATGCAGCAGGCCAAAAATCAGGAACTGCAACCCGGCACCATGCCAGACGCCGGCCAGCCCCATCGTCAGCACCGTCGGGAACACCACCATGCTGGAGAAACCACGCAGGGTTGCAGTGGCTTTGCGCCCCACTGGCAGGCCTTTCTGCGCCCGTGCGCGGGTGATGGCCAAGGCAACCGGGTTGTACAGGTATGCAGTGAGATAGCGCGTCAGCGTCATGTGGAAACGCGTCCAGAACTCGATGATGCCCGTCGATTTGTACGGCGAGTTGAAGTTCATCGGGAAGCGGATGCCAAACATCTTGGCCAGACCCATCGCCATGTCCGAATAACCGGAGAAATCGAAGTACAGCTGCAACGCATAGGCCAGCGCGGCAGTCCACGCCCCCAACAGCTGCAGTTCACCCGGCGCCGAAAAGCCCGTCTCGGCCCATGGCGCGATGTTGTCGGCCAGCAATACCTTCTTGGCCAGGCCAATTACGAACAGCGCGCCGCCCACGCTCAGGTTCTCCGCCTTGAAGCGATAGTTCGCACGGTCGGCGAACTGCGGCATCATTTCCTTGTGGTGCAGGATCGGCCCGGCGATCAGGTGCGGGAAGAAGGTCACGAACAGCACGTAGGATGAAAAACCACGCTCGCGCACCACGCCAGCGCGGCAGTCGAGCAGGAAGCCCATCTGGGTGAAAGTGAAGAACGAGATGCCCAGCGGCAGGATGATGTCGCTGGTGCTGTGCGCGACCAGCCCCCAACCATCCAGCACGCCCAGCAACGATGCAAAGTACTTGTAGTAGAACAGCACGGCCAGGTTGGCCGCGATGCCAAACCCCAGGACCCACAACTGCAGCTTCGGCCTGTCCTCGGTGGACAGGATCACCAGGCTGAGCAGGTAGTTGAATACGATCGACGCCATCAACAGCACGACGAAGGCAGGGTTCCACCAACCGTAGAACACCAGCGATGCAAGGCTCAGCCATATCGCTGCCAGGCTGGGACGAATGCCACCAAGAAGGTAGTAGCCGCCTAGGGCGATGGGAAGAAACAGCAGCAGGAACGGGAGTGAGTTGAACAGCATGGCTTCGCTTCGTTGAGGCCGGGCTTGTGGCCCGGCCGGGTTGGATCAACCGCCTTTCTGCTTCTGGATCAGCGCGATGAGCTCACCTATGTTGCGTAGCCCTTCTACTTCCGAAGCCTTGAAGCGCACACCGAAACGCATCTCGGTGGCGACCATGATGTTGACGTTGCTCAGCGAATCCCAGGCAGGAAAATCGGCCGCGCTGGATGCCTCGGTGATCACCACCGATTCATCGTCGAAAACATCACGCAGGGTTTCCTGGAGGATGGCGAGAATTTCTGCGTTGTTCATTGCTTGCTCCTGATCTGCATGGGGACATCCCCTGGTTTGAATTCTTCAAGCTCCAGCACCCAATCGCTGCCGGATTCATCCTGCGAGCGAAGTGAGAAGCCCAGCTTTTCGTAATGTGCGGCGACCATGCCGTTCTTGGCCGTCGCCCGGAACTGCCCCACCAGGCGCTTGGCGCCGGCCTCGCGGGCTTGTTCGACGAGCACCTGCAAGGCAGCCTGTTCGACCCCCCGGCCCAGCACCCGGCAACTCATCAGCCATGTATCGATGATCCACTCCGCGTCCGCCTCCCGGCTTGGCAGTGCGACGATGATCGAGATGATGCCGTTGTCGCCAAACGTATCGGACAGACGCAAGCTCAACAGCACCGCCCCTGGCGTCGCCATCAGCTGCTCGACCTCCGCATCGCCGTGGCGGCGGGTGGTGAGGTTGAACTGGTTGGTCTTGTTGATCAGCTGGACAATGCGGGCTTGATCGGTGGCATTGAAGGGCGCCCACTCCAGCACCATCGCCAGGCTGGCCAGGTAACCGGCCAGGTCACCCTGGCTGCCCCGCAGCAGCTCACGCTGCTGGTTGGCTTGGTACTGGCTGGCGCGCTCACGGTCTTCGGCGGTCAGCGCCAGCGATTCGAAGTAACCAGAACCAGCGACACATTCGACATACAGCGCAGGGTCCTCGGGCATTTCGGGGACGCGCACCATCGGCAGCTCGCGGCGGACCAGGTTGCGTTCGAACGGATTGTCGTCGGCGAACACCAATGCATCCACACCGATGTTCAACTGCTGCGCGATCGAACGCAGGTTGCTGGCCTTGTCGTCCCAGTTGGCGACAAAACAGGCGATGTCCTCGGTACGCAGCACCATCTCCGGGTGCGACTGGAAGGGCAAACGGGCGTTGCTGTCGTCATTCTTGGAACAGACCGCCAGGATGATGCCGCGTCGGGACAACTCAAGGGCATAGCGCTGGAATGCGATGAAAGCTTCGCCCTCCGCACTGCCCTGGCCGAGCACGATGCGCTCCAGCCCATCATCACCAATCACGCCCCCCCACAAGGTGTTATCCAGATCCAGCACCAGGCATTTGCCGGTGGCACCGCGCCGCGCCGCAACCAGGCGCGCGACCAGTTCGCCGAGCATCGGCGCTGCAGCCGGAGAGACGTACTGCTTGGCGCGCAGCCACAGACGAGCGTCATGCCACTCACCCAGGCCATCGCGCTGGCAGGCGTCATCCAATGCAAGGATGTCCACGCCCTCTTCGTCTGCAGCAATGCGCAGCGCTGCGTTGATCTGCCGCAGCATCGCGTTGCTGACGCCGCTGAAGCGGTGCTCGTTGTTGCCCATCAACGCCGGGAACACCGGCATCAGAGTGGGCTGGATGACCTGCGCGCCAAATGCCTCGCGCGCCAGCTTCCAGACGCCACGTAGCTGCGCGACCACCGTGGCGATCCGGTCATCGGCCTCCTGCTGGGTCAACAGCGCCACGCCCTGCCCGAGCAGGTGCCACGGGTCCATCGCACACACCACCACCTGCGGCGCGAACGAATGCAAGCCCGAGCCAGGAGTCAGCAACTCCTGGTAGTACTGGGCGTAATCCGGAAAGTAGATCTCGGCCTGCATTCCCCAGCGCATCGCTGCAATGCGCAACCCCGGTGCAAGGTGCTCCAGGGTGGACGCGCCGAGTATCGCCATGCGCACGCGGGCACTGTCCGCCACCTGCAGCTTTCCATCCTGCAACGCACTCACCAGGCGCTTGTCCAGCTTGGCTACCTGGAGAAAGTCCAGCGATTCGTTGGCCAGCCCAACCAGCTGGTCCCAGCGAACCTCGTCAGCACGCGTGGCCAGATCCAGGCGTTTTACCCAGTCGGTCGATTTCGGCAACCAGTTCATTGCAGGCATTTCAGTGTCCTTGTGAAGCGTTGGCGGCGCTTGGCATGCCAACCGTCTCGCGTTCCAGCGCTGACAGCGGCTGCAACAGCGACATTTCCGAGAGCTCCCACACCACCAGCTGCAGGCCTTCCGGCAAGGGAGTCTTCAGCACGTCCAGCACCGCGTCGGCGAACTTCCCGCCATCACGGCTCTGGTTGAGGATGGGCTCGTGCAGATGACGGCCGAGCTGCTCGGCGAAATTGCTGCGGCGGGAATTGGAACTGCCTGCCAACAGGACGCGTGCCGTCGGGCCGTCATCCAGCAGGCCACCGCTTGCGACCATTTCGATCGTTTGCGGCACCTCCTTGTCCAACGCCGGACGCCAACCGTCAGGCGCACGTTCCAAACCGGCCAGCACGATAAGATCGCCCATGCGTGACTGTTCGGTGGCGGCTTCGGAGATGGTGTACTCCTGCGTCCCCTCACCACCCAGCAGCGGCCTGGCCGTGTCAGCGACTGCGCGCGCGGCCCGCTCAGCGCCGGCCTGGTCCAAGTGCACGTCGGTGCGGTAATACGGCAGCGGCAAAGTCTCTTCGGCCAGCGCACGGCGCAGCTCGACATGCGCGACAGCGGCTTCATCGAGCGCCTGTACGAAGCCCTCCAGCTGCATCTGGCTGGGTACGGGACGGGACAGTCCACACAACTGCTGGGTGGCGATGCGTGACTTGTCCGGCACGGTCACCACCAGCAGTTGTACGCCGCGCTCGCGCAGCGCAGAGGCAATCTTTTGCATTACCTGTACGCGCACGGCCTGGGCCTGCGCCAGATCGGTGCCGGCCGGCGAACGCAGGCCGTCGGCGTAGAACAGCCAGCCCGGGCAACCCTGCAACACCTGCGGCCCCAGCTGCCCCAGCATGCGATAGCGCCAGGCGGCATCGGCGGTTTCCAATGGCTCCTTGAATGGCAGCTGCAGGCTTTCCTCGACGCCGCGCGCAGCCTTCCCTACCCATGCGCTGCTGGCGTTGAACGCTGGCACTGCGTCCGTTCCCTTCAGCTGCACGGCCGCGTATGCCATGCCCGCAGCCATCAATGCCAACCACACAGCAGCGACCCGGCGATGGGCCGGACGCTGCTGTGTGTCTGCTGCCTGTTCCTGCCCTGGCTGCCCGCTCATTTGGCCAACGCCGCCTGCACCCGGTTGCGCCATGCTGCCGGTGCAAGCAGCGCGGAGGCATCCCACTGCCCGGCCACATCCGGGCCGAACAGCAACTGCGACTCATTGAGCTGCCACACCACCACGTCCGGCTTGTGCTGTGCGAACGCATCGGACTCCAGATACTCCAGCAACACCGACCACGGCCCGAAGTTGCCGTACTTCCAGGTCAGGCCAACCGGTCGGTCCAGCTTGTTGGACAGCATCTGCGGGAAGCCCAGATAGGGCTGCACCGCACTGTTGCCAATGACCTGCACAACCGGCACGTCATCATCCAGCAGCCCGCCCTGGTCGGCCAGCTTGCGCACGGTGTAGATCTCCTGACCTACCGTTTTGCGCTGCGCGGCGGTCATCAGCTCGGTGAAGTCACTGAACCGCCGCTCCTTGATCCAATCCCCCAGCGCCTTGCCGCTACCGGCCTCGCCAGAGAGGGTCCAATGCTGTTGGATCACGCCTGCGGTGGCCTGCGCTGCAGCTTCCGCGCTCCAGGCCGTCCAGTGCGAATCCTTGCGAAAGAACGCGCCCTGCCCGCTCTGCTCGACGGCGGTCAATGCCGGCATCAGGTCGACACTGACGATGCCAGCGGCTTTCAGCTGCTCCTGCGCGGTGGCATAGCGCGGCTGTGCGGCTGCACTGATCGCGCTGCCATCAGGCAGGTTGCCCTGGCCGAAGCGTGCCTTCAGCGGCACCACAACCACCACCAGGCCAATCCCCTTGGCCTTGAGCAGATCATTGGCATCGCGCATCAGCGCGATGTTCTCGCGCATTGCCGCCGTACCGGCCTGGCTCATGTCATCACCGGCATAGAACAGCCAGTTGTCCTTGCCCACCAGCACCGCCTGCGCGGAGGCCGGAGCGGCCACGCTGGTCGCAAGCAGCGTCACCATCAGTGCGCTGGCCAGTCGTGGCAGGAATCGAATGGTGTTCGGCATTGAATCTTCTTCCTGTGAATTACGATCGTCTGCGTTGAGCAACATGCTCAACGTGCACGATAGGGTTCGGTGCGTGCAGCCTGCCCCTTGAGCACCGGCGCGTTGGCAGTACCGGTGACGAACAGGCTGTAACGGTCGCCGGCCTTCAGCGCCGGCAGCTGCAGCGGCGCGGAGGCACGCGCACCACATTTGGCGAGCAGGGTCGCCTGCACCGGATTGATCGCGCGCGTACCACGGCTTGCCTCGGCTACCGATGCCAACACCACGTCACCAGAGCTGAGTTCCAGCCGGGCATTGCAGCCGGGCACCAGGTTGTAGAGCGCAAGCTCCGCCTTCAAACCGGTATTGCCGGTCGCCTGCTGGTCCTGCACGACCCGCACACCTGGACCGGCGCCCACCAGCAAGGTCACAAAGCCACTGGCCGGTGCTGGCGTTGCCACCTGCAGTGGCTTGCCATTGACGCGCACGCGGAACGGCTGGCCACCAGGCTGGACGTAGTAATCGGTTGCAACCTTGCCACCGGCCGAAACCTGCTCGCCGCGCCCCTCACCCACCTGCACGCTCACTGGTGCGGCCTGGGCGTTGGCAACGCGTACATAGATGGAGCCCTCCGGTGGCAACGCGTACAGCCGCGCCACATCGCGCGCGGCAGAACCTGACGGTGACGCGGCGGCCTGCAGCGGCACAAGAACTATGGCCATCCAGATCGAGCAGCGGACGGCGTAATGGATCACGCCTTTGAAAACGGGCATGCGTTACTCCTGGATCAATAAGAGAAATAGAGACCGGCAAACATGCCCTTGGAACGGTCGTCCCCGGCCACGCGCAGGCGGTACTGCAAGTTCAGTTCGACAAAGGAGCGCTCGGCACGATGGCTGTCACCACGGAACCAGTAGCGCGCCAGCACGCCAGGCCCGATTCCCAACGTGGCTTCGCGCGCCAGCAGGTTGTCGTAGCCCCCGCTCACACCGGCGTAGGGCACAAGCACCAGCTGCGGGCTGGCCTGGTCCATGCGGAACGCGCGGCCGTAGCGCACATCCAGCGTACCCAGCGTCTGTGGGTGCTCGGTGAAGCGATCAGCTTCGGCATACACCTGCCAGTAGTTCCAGCTGCTGACGTCCTGCCGCAGACCACCGCCACGCCCTTCGGACCATGCCGCACGCAGCAGCCAATCATTGCGGCTGTTGTCACCGGCACGCAGGAAGCGCTCCACCGCGACGACGACATTCTGCGTGCGGAACGGTTTCCAACGCGCACCCAGCACCACCTGGTTGGTCGACATGCCGGTCGCGCCACCCGTGCCGTCGTACAGGGCCTGGCCCAACCGTGCATACAGCTCGACGCGGGCGCCGTTGCGATTGCCAATCACTGGCGGACGCCAGAACACCTCCTGGCTGGCCTGCAGGGTCTTGCGCGCCGAAAGTGAGGGTGCAAACGCAGGGTTCATCACTCCGACCGTGCCGTAGCCCAGTGCCGCGTTGAAACCCCATTGCCGCTCCAGGTCGGAGATCGCCTCGGTCAGGTTGCGGCGGACCTTTGGATCCTGGCTCAGCTGGCCCGCGTCGATAGCGTCCACGCCCTTGCTGAACCACGCTGCCGACCAGTCATTGCGATAGGCACGCTGCGCGGCATAACCGGCACCGAGCAGCTGGTCAGCAGGCAGCTGCTGTGTGCGCAGCGGCTGCAGTTGCGTGCGGGCTACTGCCTGTTGGCCACTCATCGCCAATGCATCGGCATGCAGCACACGGTAGGCGATGTTGTCCGGCTCCGCTTCCGAGGCGGTGCCCGCTGCAGCCGCAGCCTCACGATACCGGCCGGATGCATAGGCCTTGTAGGCTTGGTCAGCCGCTGTGTAAGCAGGGCTGCCCACCGCCCCGCCGCTGCCAAGGGCAACACTGCAGATCATCTGCTCACCCTCGCCAGTGCAGAAGACCCGCGGCGCCGGCACGCGGTCCGGCGCGCTGCGTATATCACCTGCCATGTGCTTGAGCGCGGCCATCTGTTCCTCAGGCAACCAATCCTGCGCCAACGCCAACTCCAGGTCGGCGTCAGCAGCGGCCTTGTCGCCGCCGCGCGCGGCGGCGTAGGCACGCATCGACAACGCCGGCACATCCAGCTCGTCCTGATCCAGCGCCGCAGACGCTGCCTGCCGCGCTTGGTCCAGCTTTGATAGTTCCAGCAACGAGGTGATCTGCAGATAGCGGTAGCCCGCCACATCAGGTGCGAGCTGGATGGCGCGTGCTGCAGCCTCAAGCGCTCCTGCATAGTCCTTGCGCTCGTATGCGCGCCAGGCATCACCCGCCGGCACGGTCGCCTGGCGACGTCGCAGCCGATCAACGCAGGGCCGACAAGGTCGTATCGTCCGGGAACGCGCTTACCGCTGCGGCTGCGGCATCCACGGCCGCATCCAACCTGTCCTGCTTCTCCAATGCGTACACCAGCAAAGTACGCAACGCGGCATTGTCAGCACCCAGCGTCATTGATTGCCGTGCAAGTGCGGCGGCCTGTTCGAACGCGCCGCTGTTATAGGCCTTGTACGCGGCGTCGCCGGCCTGCCAGGCTTGCTGCGCGCGATCGGCTTGCTTGTTGCGTGGTGCCGTATCACTCACCGCGGGTTTGGGTGCCTGCACGCGTGCCGGCGGCGCAGTCACGCCGCTGGCGGCGCGCTTGGCCTGCTCCGCAGTGCGCAGCAGGTCCTTGAGCGTGGCCAGGTCCGGCCGCAACCGCAGCGCTTCACGTGCCTGCCTGACGGCCTCGTCGTAGTCACCACGCGCATACGCTGCATAGGCCTGTTCGGCATTGCGATAGGCGGCGCCGGACAGCGGCAGTTCGTCGGCCATCGCCGGCGCGCAGGCACCGGCAAGCACGAGGACAACCAGGGGTTTCAACAGTTTCTTGCTCATGCCAGGAACACGTCCGGATGCAGACGTGCTTCGCGCGCACGTCGTTGTTGTTCTTCCACGGCGGTGGTGATGGCCTGCTCACTGGCCACGCCGCGGCGCACCAGGTAGTCACCAATACGGCCATCGCGGTGCGGCCGATACTCGTCCAGTGCGGCCTGGAAGTGTTCGCGCGTGATCAGCTTCATTTCCACCAGCAGATCACCGAGCAGCGGCACCGCGTCGATCCGGTAATCGGAACCACAGATCAGGCGCAGGCCAGCATTGATCTCGCTTTCGCGGGCGATGAACTGTTCAACACGCTCGACCTTTGCGGCTTTTGCCAATGCGTCCAGCACGTTGTCAGGCAGCGTGCTGGTCACGGCCAGGCGCAGGACCTCCGGTGTGACAACGGGCAGCGGCAATACACGCCATTGCACGCAGGCATCCACCGGCAGCAGGAAGTTCCCCTGCTGCAGATAGTCGACATCAATCGTGGCGCGCGGCAGGTCTTCCTGGAAGGAAATCGCCTCGGCCAGGGTTTCGTCATCCAGCCAGCCCTGCGCCACCAGGATGCGGCCCAGCGGTTGCTGGCGTCCCTCCTCCTGCTGGTCCAGCGCCTGCTGCAGCCGCTCCGGCTCCACCGCCTGCCAGACGCTTAGCAGTTCGCCCAAGCGCCGACGGATCTGCACCAGCTGGGTGTTGGTCGGGAAGTCATGCATTGTCTTGTCCCAGACCAGACGCTTGCCGAACAGCAGATAGCCGGCAAACAGGCGCCAGGCCCGGGCGGTGGCGGCGCAGTTGATGACATTGCCCACAATCATGCGCGGCACCGACATCACGGCGTGCTCCCAACCGTACAAGCGATTGACGAAGTACATCCGCTGCAGCACCCGCATCACCAATGCGCCGGTGGTGAACAAGGCAATGGCCATCGGCCAGGAGCCCGCCTGGAACACCGTGGGAAACTCCATCTGCCACACACCCGTCACCTTCAGCAGCCAGAACAGCATCAGCTGCGCAAACAGCAGATAGGCCAGGATGCTGACGAACGATGTGATGATGCCCTTGCGGTCACGCAGCAGCAGGTAGCGGTTGGCCAGGCTGCCGCCCCACCCCAGGGTCTCCCAGCTCTGCATGCCGATACCCAGCACCCAGCGCGCCTTCTGCCGATAGGCGGCGCGGAAGTTGTCGGGGAAGTATTCGCGTACGCACAAAGCCATGCTCAGCTTGCGCTCGCGCGCACCACCCCAGCCAAACCACGACGACGGGCGCCGCACCCGGAACTCCACCGGGAAGCGGGCAAAGATCGACTGCATGCCCATGCGCCCCAAGCGCGCGCCGATGTCGTAATCCTCGGTCAGGCTGTCGGTGTTGAACGGCTGGTTGTTGGTCTCGGCACTCAGGGCCAGCAGCGCCCTACGCGAAAAACAGGTGCCAACACCGGCCGAGGGCACGGTGCCTGACAGGCTTTCGCGCACCACCAGATCCTTGGCATGCCACTCGGCGAACTCATCCATGTAGGTGCCGGCCACAAGCTCATACCACTCGCGGTCCAGCGAGGTCACCGGCAGCTGGATCATGTCCTTGCGCGGCAGCAGGTAATTGTAGAAACGAAGCTCAAGCGGATGCAGCACATCCTCGCTGTCGTGCAGCACAACACCGGCAAACTCGATACCGTTGCGTTTTTCGTAATCGAAGATCGACAACACCAGCCAGTTCAGACAGTCGGCCTTGTTGGTCGGGCCGTCGTGCGGCACTTCCACCCGCTGCAGGCGACGGTAGCGCCGGCGCATGCGTTCGACTTCGGCAATGGTGTGGCTGTCATTGGGATAGGTACCGACAAATACGACGTACTCCTGGTAATCGAGTACGTCGATCATGTTCTCCACCATCTGCGCGATCACGTCGTACTCGGCCCAGGCCGGCACCATGATCGCAATCGGCTGCTGGTCGCGCGCGAGCAGATCCGTGGCCGACAGTGGGCGGTACGAGGATCGCTTGAGCACGGTCAACTTGCGCCACACGAGCCGCGTCCAGTACCACACGTCAATGAACAGATCGTCCAGGCTGGACAGCAGGATCAGCACGGCCAACACCAGCGCGGCTTTTTCAAGCCCCGCGTAGTAGTTGGCCAGCTGGATGTTCCAGTAGACGGAGTCCATGACCTATCAATGCACGTCGGTGAGCTTGCGACGGCTACGGATCTGCGCCACGCGTGCAGCCAGCAGCAGGAACACGATCACACCGATCAGCAGCAGCAACCACACCATGTGACGCTGCCAGGCAGGTTGCGGGTTGCCATCAACCGCCACGCGCACACCTTCCGGGTCGTCTCTGTCGAAATCCTGCACCAAGCCGCGGCCATCGAGCAGTGCCACCGAGCCGCGCATCAGCCGGAACGGCTCGGCGATGCTGGGAATGCGGTTACCCAGTTCACGGTAGATCACGCCCTGCTTGTCACTGTTGCCGGTCACCTCGACCAGGGCTGCGTTGTCCAGGCCAGCCAGGTCCAGCACGGTGTCGTCCTGCTTGCCGCTGATGCGCAGATGTCCACCGTCCACCACGGCAGCACTTTTGACGTCCTCGGGCTGCAGATTGAAGGCCAGGTAGGATTGGTCCTGCGACGGCAAGGACTTGCCTTTCACCACTTCCAGCGTGGCCCGCTCCACTGCTGCACCCACTGAATTACTGATACGGATCACGGTCTGCAGGGTGGTCGGTGCGTTCTGCAGCCACGCCTCCGGCACCAGCACCTTGTGTGCGCCGGACAGGTGCGCGGCAGCCCCCACGAAGTCCGCTGCGGTGCCGCGCTCGCCCATCACGATGTGGCTGCTGGGCAGCAACGACACCGGGTACGGCGTCGCCGGATCATGGCAGTGCGGCCGGGCCGGCTGGCGCAGGAACGACACCCGCACCTCGTTGCGTGCGGCAATCGCGTACAGCGGCACCTTGGCGGCAATGCGCTGCGGCTTGCCGTTGGTGTTGAGCACCGTTGCACCGAGCAGATAGTCGTTGAAGAAGATCGAGGCAACGGCACCTTGACCAGCGGCATTGGGGGCGCCGGAGACGTCGATGACCACCTGCAGCGGCAAGCGTCCCTCGCTGGAAAGCAGGCCCAGGTCGGCGTTGGCGGTGCGGTCGCTGCGGGCGATGATGTCCTGGGTGCCGGAGAAGGAGCCGAGACGATCCAGCAGCACCACACCCTTTTCGTTGACCAGCGGCTGCGCCTTGTTGACCTGCAGATTCTGGCCCAGTGCGTAGGCACGCCACTGCGCACCCAGCAGGCCAGCAACCTCGGCTGCGGCACCGGTACCCACCACCAGCACCGGCTGCCCAGCCACCACGCCGGCGCCGACATTGCGGCCTTCCACAGCGGTTTCCAGCGTGGACATGCTGCTCTTGCGCCAAGCGGCGAATGCCGCAGCGCCTTCGGCATCGGCACTGCCCACCTGCGTGGCCAGTGCATCCAGCGCGCGCTTGACCGCAGAGCGCAGTGCCGGGCTGGCGACGGCCACGTCCAGAGGTAAACCGCTGTTGCGGCCCAACGACAGCAGCGCGCCCACCTCGGCCTCGCTGCCGATCCGATGCTGCGCGTCACCTGCGGCCAGCGCTGCATAGGCCGGTACTGCCATCAAGCTGGCCGGCACCTGGGTACCACGCAGATCGATGCTGTCACCCACCTTGGGCAACGCCGTCACGGTCACCCGCTTGCCTGCTGACTCCAACACCGCGCCAACACGCCAGGCGGTGTCGTAGCTGGCAGCGTCCAACTGCCGCCCGTCCACCAGCAAGCGCACGCTGCGCGGCAGCGCGCTCCAGGCCTTGGCCACGGTATCGATGGCACGACCATCGAACTGATAACTGAAACGCGTATCCGGCCCGATCCGCAGGACGTTGGCCGGTGCGCTCTGGTCAGCACACTGGTAGTCCGACACGGTCGACCACCAACCCACACCGAAGCGCACAAAACCACTGGAACGCGGGAATCCATCAATGCCGATCAGCTGGCTCAGGTCGCCCTGCGGATCGGTGACGGTGCGCGCTGCCACCGCATCATCATCGATGCTCAACAGGTTGGAAGTGCGCCCCGGATGACCACGCAGGTAGCGTGCATCCAGCTGCAGCTGCGCGTTCTGGGTGGCGATGCCGGCCGGCACCGGCAGATAGATCTCACGCTGGTTGTCCTGGCCACGCAGACTGATGGGCTGGGTGAAGCCCAGGTCGCGCAAGGTCATGTTGCGCGATACAAGAGAACTGGCACTCCACTCCCGGAACTGGCCGCCTGCGGTATCGGCAGCAGACACCGGCAAAGCAATGCTCAATGCGAGCATAAGCAAAGGCAGAGTGACACCCTTGGTGCCAAGCTTACGTACGTAAAAGGTCATCAGGCACACTCGGTTTGGTTTGACGGGTTGCGCTTCTTGGATACTTCGGCAGATCCATCCGGGACGAACTCGCGATACGGCGCGTTGATCAACGCCGCAACGATGCGCTCGCTCGCCCCTCCATCGCCGTAGGGACTCAGATGGGGATCGAAACGAGCGACCCGCGCTGGCTGCGCCAAGGCCTGCCGGACCGCGCTGACGATGCGATCCGATGCGGTTCCCACCAAGGTAACCACCCCCATGGCGACAGCTTCGGGACGCTCGGTGACGTCGCGCATGACCAGCACCGGGCGGCCCAGTGCGGGCGCTTCTTCCTGCACGCCGCCCGAATCGGTGAGGATCACATCCGCACGCTGCATCAGTCGCACGAAGCTCAGGTAATCCTGCGGCGGCAGCAGATGGATGTTGTCCTTGCCTGCCAGATGGGCATGGACCGGCCCCTGCACGTTGGGATTCAAGTGAACCGGATAGACGATATCCAGATCGGGCTCAGCGGCGAGCGCGGACAAGGCGATGCAGATGTTGTTGAAGCCTTCACCGAAGCTCTCACGTCGATGACCGGTTACCAGAAGCACCCGGCGACCCGGCCGCAACGGCAGTCCCGCGTCGATCGAAGCCTGCAGTTCCAGATCGCCATCAAGTCGCTCAACGCTCAGCTTCAGCGCATCGATGACCGTATTTCCAGTAACGATGACCTGTCCGGCCGGGTTCTCCCTGACCAGATTCAGCCGCGAGCTCTCAGTCGGTGCAAACAGGTAGTCTGCGACCAGGTCAACGACACGACGATTCAATTCCTCTGGCCACGGCTTGTGCAGATCGCCAGTGCGTAGTCCGGCTTCGACATGGCCGATCCGGATACGCCGATGGAAAGCTGCCATCGCGGCGGTCATCGCCGTGGTTGTATCGCCATGGACCAGAACGAGATCAGGCTGAACCTTTGCGTACAGATCATCCAGTCGCTCGTACAAGCGAGCGCACAATCCGTTCAAGGTCTGATTGCCAGTCATCACATCCAGATCAACGTCCGGGACGATCTGGAAAAGCTCCAGAACCTGGTCCAGCATCGCTCGATGCTGTCCAGTGGTCGCAACGATTGATTCAACTCCCGGAGCGGCAGCTAGAGCTTGTACCAACGGCCCCATCTTGATCGCCTCAGGACGGGTACCAAACACCGACAAAATCCGCATTGCCCCCCCGGTCAAAACAACATCGTACCCACATGTACGTGGGCACAGATATTACACCGGTGTGCCGGGGATTTCCTTAAACTGAGACATTCATCACAAACGTAAGAGGAAACTATATGCGGCAGTAATTAATAATCACCTTGTGCACACCCTACGATAGGCATGCAACTCACTGATTTACCTGAAATACCTGACGCAGATAGGACAGATAGCCCGGATCATCACACATGCTCTTGCCAGGTGAGTCACTGAGCTTGGCCACGGGCTGGCCATTGCAGCGAACCATCTTGATGACGATGTTCAGCGGCGTCGGGCCCAGGTCATTGGTGAGATGGGTACCAACACCGAAGGCAACCTGGCAGCGGCCACGGAAGTGGTCATACAGCTGCATGACTTTCTCAATGTTCAAGCCATCGCTGAACACCAGCACTTTATTGATCGGGTCGACGCGATTGGCCTTGAAGTGGGCCAGCATGCGATCACCCCAGGTGAACGGGTCACCAGAGTCATGACGCACGCCATCAAACAGCTTGCAGAAATACATGTCGAAGTCGCGCAGGAATGCCTCCATTCCAACCACGTCGGACAGCGCAATGCCGAGGTCGCCGCGGTATTCGCGCGCCCACGACTCCAGCGCCGCCACCTGCGAGTCACGCAGGCGCGGCCCCAGCGCCTGGAAGGCCTGTAGATACTCATGCGCCATGGTGCCGTGCGGGGTCATGCCGTACATGCGCGCGAAGTACACGTTGCTGGTGCCGACAAACTGCGAGCCCAACGCATCACGCAGCATCGGCAGCATCCGCCCATGCCACTGCCGCGAGTAACGGCGGCGGCTGCCGTAATCGGCGATACGGCAATTCTCGAACCCGGCGCTATCGCGCAGCAGCGCGGTCTTTGCCTGCAGGCGGCGCTCGCCCTCGGCGAAATCAGCGGTGGTGGTATTGCGGAACCAGACTTCGTTGATGATTGCCAGCAACGGCACTTCAAACATGATGGTGTGCAGCCACGGGCCGGTGATGTCCAGCTCGATCTCGCCCGGCACCGCCTCCGATGCACGCAGGCTGATGTACTTGCGGTCCAGATGGAAAAGGCCCAGGAAGTCGGCGAAATCCGGCTTCACGAAGCGCAGCCCACGCATGTATTCCAACTCGTCGGCGGTGAAGCGCAGGCTGCACAGATGATCGATCTCGGTGTTGATCTCGTCCATGTACGCGGCCAGGTCAATCCCCGGCGTACGGCATTTGAACCGGTACTGGACGATGGCGCCCGGGTACTGGTGCAGCACCGCCTGCATCATCGTGAATTTGTAGAGGTCGGTGTCGAGCAGGGATTGGATGATCATGCGCTGCATTATGCGCTGGCTGCCGGCCCGGGTTCAGGCAGGCGCGGGAGCTTGTTCATGGTCTGTGGCAGGCGCAGGGGTTAGGGAAGGGATGGCGTTTGCTCGCAGACCAGAGCCCCCCTCCCCAACCCTCCCCTTGGCTACGCCAAAGGGAGGGAGCAATGCACGCTCCTACCCCTCCCTTGCGCACCGCGCAGGGGAGGGTTGGGGAGGGGTGCGCTTCAAGCCCACCAGCCCAGGGACAGAAGCTACTTCAGCAACAACCGAGGCACCTGCAACAACGCATGCGTCCAAATCGCGCACCACACCCCTGCCCTCACCGGCAGGCTGCGCTGGCTGGCTTCGAACTTGCGGAAGTAGCGCCACAGTCCTCGATGCTTGTGCCATTCAACAAAGAACGGCCGCGAGCGACTGGACACGCCACGTACATGCAGCACCTTCAGCTCATTGGCGATGGCCACCACCGCACCGGCCTGGCGCGCGCGTCGGCATAGATCCAGATCTTCGGCATGCAGCCGGTAGCCGTCATCCCAACCGTGCAGGCGATCGAACAAACCACGCGGCATCAGCAGCAAGGCACCCGACAAGGCCTGCACCTGCTGCAGCGGCGTGGAATGATCCGCCTCAACTGCCAAGCGCGAGCCCGCGCCCGGATTGCGCAGCATCGCGGCGAAGTCCGGGTCGCGCCGGCGCACGGCCGCATCGGCCACGCCGTTCTCGTCCACCTGTTCCACGCCAAGCAGACAATCGCCCAAGGGCTGGCCCAAGCGGCGCAGCTGCGACAAGGTCTGCGGCTCGACCATCAGATCCGGGTTGATGAAGGCCAGCCACGGCATATGACACTCACGCGCACCTTGGTTGCAGGCGCTGGCAAAACCGGGGTTGTCCGGATTGGCAATGAAACGCACCCGCGTGTCGGCCAGAGCGTGACGCTGTGCGATGGCCAGCGAGCCATCACGTGAAGCGTTGTCCACTACCCTGATCTCGGCCACATCCTCGGCCGCGCGCAGCCGCTGCAAGCATTCATCCAGCGTGCTCGCACTCTCGTAACTGACCACCACAACCGCAATCGAATCGCTCACACCGGCTCCGCGCCTGGAAGGGAACCACAGGCATCGAACAGGTCGGGCTGGGCTTGCGGCATTATCGCCTGCTCGCACAACTGCTGCAGTTGCTGGCGGTGCGCGTAAAGCGGGTCATTCATCAAGAATGCGGCCAGCCGCGCAGTCCATACCGGCCAGCGATTGGCCAGCACTTCCATGTCGCCATCGGCCGGCCGGCCTTCGCTCTGGCGCCCAACAAAGGCATTGTCACACAGCACATTGCGCCAACCCAGGCCGCTCATGCGCAGGCTCAGGTCTACCAGCGCGGCATACCACGAGCCGTAGCTGTGGATATCCAGACCGCCGGCACGGCGGCGCGCACTGCCGCGTATCAGCACCGCATGGGTGACAGCCGAGGGCAGCTCCGGCTGCAGCAGGGGCATTGCCGCCAAGGCCTGCAGCAACCGCGCGGGATCGGCAGGCATCGGATTGAGTTCACCGGCACGCGGCCACGATACGGCTTCACCGGCGTTGCTCCACGGCGTTGCGGTAGCGATGGAGGCATCACGCGCCAGACAGTCGCTGAGTTGCTGCAACCAACCCGCCGTCGGCAACGCATCGGGAGCCAGCACGGCCACGTCAGCATCGCCGCAGGCCTTCAGCATCTCGTCCAGATGCGCCGCCTCGCCGATCGGGCGCGGACGGCGCGTGTACTCGGCCTGCAGACGGGTGCTTGCAAGCCAATGTTCGATCACCACCTGCCCGCGCGGGCCACTCTGGCCATCATCGGCCAGCCACACCGGCGTACCTGCCGGTGTGTGCTTCTCCAATGCAGCCAGGCAGGCATCAAGCGCTGCATCATCCACGCCAACCGGTAACAGAATGACCGGCAGCGGCATGCTCAGCGCCCCTTGGGTGCGTTGATCGGATCCAGCGCACGGAACTTGCTGCCGTATTCGTCGGTGAGGTTACGCGCTTCCTGCGGGTTGCGAACGATGGTCGGGGTCAGCAACACGATTACTTCGCTGCGTCGACTGCTTTGGGTCTTGCGACCAAACAGGCCACCGATCACCGGCAGTCGGCTCAACCCGGGCAGACCGGATGAGCCCTTGGTGGCGCTGTCTTCGATCAGGCCGGCCAGCATCACCGTGTCACCGGCATTGACCGCCGCTTCGGTCTTCATGCGACGGGTGTTGATGCGCACGTTGCCGTTGTCATCAGGCTCTCCCTCAGGCGAACTGACTTCCTGCACGATGTCCAGGAACACCATGCCGTCACGGGTGACACGCGGACGCACCTTGAGGATGGTGCCGGTTTCAAGGTACTGCACCTGCGCGTACTGGTTGTCGCTGATGCCTGACACCGACACCGAATACACCGGGATCTTGCTGCCCACGTTCAAGGTAGCCACCGCGTTGTTGCGCACGAACAGCGACGGTGTCTGCAGCAGGCGGACATCGGTGACCTGGTCCAGCGCGGTGATCACCGCAGCAGCGTTCTTGCCGAGGAAGGTCCAGCTCAGACCACCACCACCCTTGCCGTCACCGGGAATCAGCGAGCCAGCGATATCACCCCAGATGCCGCGCCCGAGAGCTGACGGCAGGCCGGCGCCACCCTTGTCGACGGCGGCGTTGACTGCCTGCTCGAAGTACCAGTTGACGCCATAGCTCAGGTCGCCGCTCAAGGCGACCTCGGCAACCTGCGCCTCGATATGCACCTGCATCGGCATCACGTCGAGTTTTTCCACCACCTCGCGGATCGAACGCCATGCCTGCGGCGTGCTGCGCACCAACAAGGTATTGGTTTCCTCCACGGCGGAAACACCGACGCGGTCGCCTTCCACTTCCAGGGTCACGCTGCCATTGCCGGAACTGCGCTGCGGCAAGGCCATGCCCTCACCCATGCCGTTGTTGCTGCCGCTACCGCCGCCCACGCCATCGCTTTTGCCGAACGAACCGCCGCCATCGCCGAGGTTGTCGTCGGCGTTGGCCGAAGGATCGACGGTGCCCCCACCTTGCAGGTTGATCGCACTGGCGCCCGGGGCCAGCGAAGCCGCACCACCCTGCCCGCCGCGCGAACCGCTACCAGCGCCAAATACCTCGGCCAGCCGCTCTGCAAGGTCCTTGGCCTTGATGTACTTCAACTCATGCGAGAACAGACGGGCGCTGCCGCCGGCACTGTCAATTCGGTCCAGCCATTGCTGGATCTGGTCCAGATAACGCGCCTGCGGGGTGATCACCAGCACTGCGTTGGCGTTGTCCAGCGGCATGAAACGGAACATGCCGGCGCTGGGCGTCTTGCTGGCTTCGCCGAATACCTTCTCAAGATCATTGGCCACCTGCGAGGCACGCCCGGACTGGATCGGGAACACCCCCACCGACATGCCGGACAGCCAATCCACGTCGAAGATCTCGACCGTGCGCAGATAGTTTTCCAGCTCGCTGCGGGTGCCACCCAAGGTGATCACATTGCGCGAGCCGTCGACACCGACGATGGCATTGGGGCGCGCATAGGGCTCGAGCACCTTCTTCATCTCACTGGCCGAGATGTATTGCAACGGCACAACCCGTACTTCATAGCCGCGCGCGGCCGAGGCCGGTGCGGTACTCGGCGCGACCGTGCCTGCCAGCGACTGGTCGGCCGGCACCACGTTGTAGCGGCCACCGCTGTAGATCAGGCGGGCGTTGTTCCAGCCCAGCACCATCTCCAACAGGTTCAGCGCCTGCGCCGGTGACACCGGCTTGGGTGTGGCCAGGGTCACCGTGCCCTGCACCGTTGGGGCGATCACGTAGTTCTGGCCGAGCATGTCACCAAGGATGGCCTTGGTAACTGCCTGCACCGACTCGCCTTCAAAATTGAACACCGCCGTGCCGTTGCCAGCCGCGGTCAGGGCCGGCGCCGGTGCCGAGGCTGCCGCGCGATTGATCACCGTGCCATTGCCACGCCGGATCACCGCCCGGCCCTGATTGTCGTCGGGCTTGGGAGCCTCTTCGACGCTCAAGGGATTGGTACGAGCTGCCTCGCCGGGAGCCGGCATGCGTGTGTCCGGCGCAGCAGTGCGGCGGATGTCCGGCGCCGGCGTGGTGACGCAGCCACTCAAGGCACCGATCAGCAGGCTGGCTGCAACTATGCGTGATGTCATGCGTTCACTCTACGGGTTCTGGCGGCCGGAGCCGCCGTTCTGATTCTGTTGTGCCTGCCGACGGCGGGCCTGGATGCGATCACGGATCGCTTTGATCTGGTCTGCTGACGGTGCAACCGGTTGGGCTGCGGGCGGCGCTGTGGGTAGGCTGACCGGCGGAGGAATCGGCTGCGCATTGCCAGGCATGGGCGCTGCACCACCGTCTATTGACGGTTTGGGCCCGCCGCTGAACACCTGCAGTTCCAGGTTGAGCGTGCCCGCCGGCCCACTGACCACGGCGCTGCGCGGCTGCAGCGACAGCAGTTGCCAACCGTCCTGTACCTCGCCGCCCAGACGCAGGCGCAGCGACTTGCCCTGCTCGGTGGTCAGCGTGGCCATGTCCAGGCCCGGCGTCATCAATACCCCGGTCAAGCGCACACTGGCTGCTGCGGGTTCGCCGGCTTCGCCGATGAAAAACGGGTGCGGCCGCCGATCACTGGCAAACAGCGGGCGGCTCAACGCCTCGGAATTGTCGGCAACCGCAAGCGCCACGGGCTGCGGAACCGCTGGCAAGGCTGGCACGTCCAGTGCGGCAGTGCTGCTGCCGATCCTGCTGCCCAGGCCGAACAGGCACAACGCCCACACCAGCAGCGCCCAACCAGCGAATGCGCCCAGCAACCAGGTGCGTAGACCTGCTACATCATTGCGCATTGGCAACCTCCGTCGCCGGTGCGACCACGCCGGGGCGCAGGTAACCGCTGAGCTCGAAACTCACGTCCAGGCCACCACCACCTTCGCCCATGCCTGCGGACAGGATGTCGAGCCGGTCCACGCGCAATTGCGGCGTTCCGGTTTCCAATGTCTGCAACACGCTCATCCATTCGTTCAGGCCGCAACGCAGCCGCGCCTGCACCGCCACTCGCGGAAAGCGGCCAGTGCTGTCGGCCGGCAACGGCGAGCGGTCACTGATCGCACAACTGCGCTGATCCGGGCTGGCCAGGCGCGCAGCCTCCTCCAGCCGCTGTACCAGCTTGGAAGTTGCCAATTCCACCGAGTTTTCCGCCATGAAGCCGGGTTGATCGGCCAGCGCCTGCTGCGCCTGCTGCAGCCGCTGTGCGACCTGCGGTGCCTGCTGCAATTGCATGCCAATGCGCTGCTGGCGCTCCTGCAGACTGGCGATTTCAGCCTCCACTGCCTGCATCGGCCGGGTCCACAAGGGCTGTACCAGCAGCAGGTAGATCACGCCCAATATGGCCAGCAACAGTGCAAGAGCCAACCAGCGATCACGGCGCGCGGGGTGCGGTGCCATCGGCAGCCTCCTGGTTGGGCCCGCGCAGCTCGGCGGTCAAGGTAAAGCGTTCACGCCCTGCGCCTTGGCCGGCCTGCAGCACACCGGTCAGTGACGGCGTCTTCCACAGCTTGGAGCCCTCCAGCTTGGATACCAGCGAGGAGGCACTACTGCTCATGCCGATCAACTGCATGCGCCCGCCTTCAATGGAGAGTTTCTCCAGCGATGTGTCATCACCCAGCCGCTGACTGAGTTCGTTGATGATTTCGGTGGCAGAAGGCTGTTGGGCACGCTGTGCAGTGAAGAACTGCTGGCCATCGACCAGATCCTGCAACTGCTGCCGCTGTGTGGCCACCGCTCGTGCGCGCACTGCGGCGGCATCCACCTGCGTCGACAGTTGCGCGGCAGCAGCGCGGCGGTTGTCCAGCAACTGCCAGGCAGCCAGCACCATCATCACCAGGCCAGCGATCAACAACAGTCGGTTGAGCCGGCGCATGGGGTCATGCCGCTGCCGACGCATCGCCAGCGGCAACAGGTTCACACCCAAGGGCTGACCTTCAGCGTTGACCGCATCCACACCGTCAAGCTGCTGCTGCCATGCCTCGCCCGGGCTCAGCAAGGCGTCCACCAGAGGCCGCGGCGCGACCACCAGTTCGGTATCCAATTGGCCATCAGCGCGACGCTGCAACAGGCGCACGTCGTAGTAGACCTGCGTGGCACTGAAAGGCGTTTGCCGGTCGATCTCAAAGCCCAGCACTTCGCGCAGGCGCGCCTCGGCCGCGGCAGGCATGCGCAGCGGCTTGCGCAGTACTGCGCTGGCCGACAACAGCGCGAAGCGCGGCAGACCCGCAACGCGCGGCGGCAAGGCCGCGTCCACTGCATTGGGCGTCGAGCCGCCAGGCAGCGTCTGCAGCAACTGCCGCTGGCCGCTCTGCAACAGCGACACCGTCAGCTGCGCGTCGACAAGCTCCAACAGCAAGCGCGCATCGGAGACCCCAAGCAGCGCCCGCCAACGCGCAGGCAGCCACGACAGCAACGCCTGCGACCACCATGCCCAGAAGCCCCCGGCGCCCGGCACGATGCGTGCACTCACCTGCCCCAGTCGTTCACGCAACCCCGTCATCTAGACATCGCTCCCTGCTCCCACTGCAACACCGTATACGGCGCACCGGCCATAGCACCGGGATTAAGACGGACCACTGCTCGGGTGATCGCTTGCCGCTCGGCCACCAGCTGCACTTTGCTTTCGACACTATAAGTGCCGCTGTCGCCTCCCATCGGCGAAGTTTCGCCCATCCCGGTGCTGCCGTCTGCACGCTCACGCTGGGCCATGATCAGCGCAGCATCCATCCCCATCGCGGTCAGCACCGGCGCTGGTGCGAAACGTGGACTGGGCTGGCCGCTACCGTACACCGTCACCAGCGGCGCCAATTGTGCATAAAGCTCCGGTTCCATGCCCAGCACGCGCTGCAGCTCGCTGATACTGTCAAACGGCGCGTTCTTGGCCCCGTACGGCAGGCCAGCGGCCTGATAATCCGCGGTTTCCGCGCCGCCGGAGACCTGCAACAGCGAATCGATGTCACGCCAATCGACGATGCCGCCGGCCAACCGCGCGGCCTTGTCTGGCGCCACTCCGATGGCACGCAGCAGGCCTTGCAGCAGGTTCAGATCAGCCTTGTTCAGATCGACCTTGCCGGCCTCATCAACGATACGCAGCTCCACCGCATGGCCGTCAAACTGCCAGCGGTAAGGGCGCCCGTCAGCGTGCCAGCTGGGTTGGGTCGGCGTGGCGCGCATCCGCGACAGCGCGTAGTCGATACCGGCATGGGCGACCTGCTCGCCTCCGGCAAGGTCGCCGGTCACCCGGCCCTGCAGGTGTTCGACCCGCGCAGTCAGCGCGAACGCCGCAATGACCGTGGTCAACAGCGCCACCACCCACAGCACCAGCACCAGGGCCGCGCCACGCATCTTCATCGCCAGCTCCCGGCGACACCGTGCTGCGGCAATGCGACGACCAGTGGCGGCCACGCGGGGCCACCAGCGGGGGTGATGTCGATGGAGACCAAGGCCGGCATGCGCCCCGGCGAATCCCAGCTGTCCTGCCAGCGGCCCATTGCGCCGGTATTCGGATCGGTACCGCGATAGCGCAGCTTCACCTGTTTGAGGTCGGCGGCCAGCAGCTCGCTGCCACGTGGTGGATTCTCCTCAAGCAGTTCGCCGTTCTGCAGCAGGGTCAGGCCGATCCGCAACTCCTGTTTGTCACCGTTGCCGCTTACTTCAAGCGTGTGCAGATAGGGACCGCCGCGGCCCAGATAATTTGGCACATTGGCGACAAACTGCAGCTGCTGCGGGGTGCCGGTGAACACCTTGGCATTGCCGCTCAGCGCATCGCGCTGCAAGGGCAATGGCATCGCCGAGACCAGACGCCTGCGCAGGAAACCCTCGACTGCGCGCATGCGCTCATTGCCACTGGCAATCGCCTCGCCACGGCTGCTGATCGCTAGGGTCGAACGCACCGCGGCGAATGCCAGCGCCATGCCGGCAGCAAGCAGCACCGTAGCCAGCAGCACCTCGATCAAAGTGAAGCCGCGTGCGCGCACTGGACGCGACCGACGCAGTGAACGCTTCATGGCGGTGCCTCCAGCGGCGCGTTGCCACGCAGCCGCAGCGTGCGCCAACGCAGTTGTTCCTGCGCACTGTCGCCCCAGCGCACCTGCAGATCCAGCAACCATAGCCGCGCCTGTTGCTGGCGTGGCTCCACATAAGGCGAGACCTGCAGACTCCAGTGATAGCGGCCCTGCTCCCAATCGCCCTGCTGGCGGCCTGCGCTCAACGGCGCCTCGACGCCGGCCAGCGCAAGCAACGACTGCGCATGCAAGGCGGCACGGCCATAGCCATCGGCCATGCTGACCTGACGCGCCGCACCAGACAGACTGCCCAACAACAGCGTCATCGCCAAGGCCAACAAGGCGAAGGCGACGATCACTTCAATCAGCGAATAGCCACGTTGGCGCTTCATCCGGCGCCCTCGCGCAGCGGACCGGCCTTGACCTCGCCGGTGATCCAGGCGACATCAATGCGCCACACCGCATCGCCTGCACGCAGCTCAATGCGGCCACCGCTGGAGGCGCCATCCTCAAAGAAACGTATGACACCTTCATCCTTGCGCGTCTGCAATTGGCCGGCGCCGGTGAAGCTCACCGTCAGTGCCTGCGGCAGCTCGCCATGATGGCCATCCGCGCCCTGCCAGCGCCGGGTGCCCGGGTTGATCTGCAATTGCTGGACGACGCCGGTGCTGATCGCGCGGGTGCGGGTGTAACGCAGCTCCGCGGCCAAGGCCTTGCCCGCCGAGCGCAGACGCATGCCATCCATGCCGCCGCTCATCGCCATTGCCGCCATCAGGGCCAGTGCAGCCACCAGCGCCAGCACCAGCACCATCTCCAGCAACGACATGCCGCGCATTGCGCCGCGCCGCGCGGGTACGGCACGCGCGGCGGCAAACGAAAGCGGAAGACGCGGCGCGACCATCACGGCTTATTCGTAGCGGATATCGGCGTTATAGCTTTCGCCGCCGGGCTGACCGTCGGCGCCCAGGCTGATCAGATCAAACGGACGTCCCTCGCCCGGTACCCGGTACTGCACCGGATTGCCCCACGGGTCATTGAACTCGGCCGGTTTGGAATACGGGCCCAGCCAGCCAGCCACACCGGCAGGCTGGGTCGACAGATCCTCCAGCTTGCTCGGCAAACGGCCGGTGTCGAGTTTGTAGTTCTCCACCTTGCTCGCCAGGGTCTGGATCTGGGTCTTGCCGAGATTGGCCTTGCCGCGATCAGCGCCACCCAGCACGCGACTGCCGACCAAGGTCAGCACCGCACCAATCAGCACGATGACGATGATGATTTCCAACAGGCTCATGCCGGCCTGGCGTGCGCGTGACATCGGTTGCTTCAGGGTTCGCCTCATCTCTTCATCCTTTTGCGAAAACTATGGGTTAACCGATGGCATTGGTCAGGTCATACAGCGGCACCAGCACCGCGATGATGACCACACCTACCACCGACGCCAACAACAAGGTGATCACCGGCACCAGCGCCGCCAGCATGCGGTCGATGGCGCGGGCAGTCTCCTGCTCAAAAGTATCGGCAGTCTTGAGCAGCATGCTTTCCAGCGTGCCGGACTCTTCGCCAACCTGGATCATCTGCAGGGCCAAGCGCGGAAAGCGGCCATTGCGCCCCAGCGACGAAGCCAAGCCAGCACCGTTCTTCACTGCTTCTGCGGCCTCGCTCACATCCGCGACCAAAGCGCGGTTGCCAAGCACGTTGCGGGCAATGCCCAGCCCAGCCAGAAGCGGCACGCCATTGCGCAGCAAGGTGCCAAGCGTGCGCGCAAGCCGTGCACTCTCCAGCTTGGCAACCAGTCCGCCAATCATCTGCCGCTTCAACAACCAGGTATCAAAGCCCAGACGGAATACCGGGTCGCGCCGTTTGCGTTCAACCCACAGCAGCAACAACGCCGGCACCACGATGAACACCAACCAGCCCTTGCGTACCAGCAGGCCGACTTCCAGGACCACGCGGGTAAACCACGGCAGGGTCACGTCGAGACTTTGGTACATCAGCGAAAACTGCGGCACCACATAACCGAGCAGGAACAGCAGGGCCAGGCCAACCACCACCAGCAGGATGGCCGGGTAGATCAAGGCATTGATGACACGCCCCTTCAATTCCTGGCTGCGCTCCAGATAGTCGGCCAGGCGCTGCAGGGTTTCGTGCAGGCTGCCGCCGGCTTCGCCAGCACGCACCATGTTGACGTACAGTCGTGAGAACAGGCCGTGCTGCCGCTCCAGCGCTTGCGACAGTGGTGCGCCGCCGCGCACGCTGTCGCGGATGTCGGCAATCACCCGTTGCGAGCGCTGGTCTTCCGGCGTTTCCATCAGAATCGACAAGGCCCGGTCCAAGGGCTGCCCGGCGCTCAACAGGGTTGCCAGCTGCTGGGTGAACTGGACCAGGGTGGCGCCGGCAAACGGGCGTTGCCGCCATTGCTTCCACCCGCCGCCCTCGAATGCCGAGCCGGTCGCCGGCTTGGCTTCCATCGGCAGATGGCCCTGCTCCTGCAGGCGCGCAATCACCTCGCCTTCGCTGGCCGCATCCATCTGCCCTTCGAGCAGGTCGCCACGGGCATCCAGTGCCTTGTAACGGTAACGCGGCATCAGCAGCGCCGCTCCGGGTAAACGCCAGGGCTCATGCGTCCTCCGTCACCCGCAGTACTTCTTCCAGCGTGGTTTCGCCGCGCAGGGCCTTGCCGATGCCATCTTCGTACATGGTGCGCATGCCGGCCTTGCGCGCGAGTTGCTCGAGCTCGCCCATGCCGGCCTTGCGCATCACTGCGTTGCGCAGCGCATCGTCCATCACCAGGAACTCGACGATGGTGGTGCGGCCAAGATAACCAGTAGGTGCCTGTGCAGAAGGCTGTGCGCAGTACAGATGGATATCGCCCTGCGGCTGGAAGCGGCGCAGGCCGAAGCGCGCCACCTCTTCGTCCGATGCGCGGTAACGCTGCGCATGGGTCGGCTCCAACCTGCGCACCAAGCGCTGGGCGAGGATGCCATTGATGGTGGAAGTGAGCAGATAGTCTTCCACACCCATATCCAGCAGGCGGGTGATGCCGCCGGCGGCGTTGTTGGTGTGCAGGGTGGACAGCACCAGATGGCCGGTGAGCGCAGACTGGATGGCGATACGCGCGGTCTCCAGATCGCGCATTTCGCCGATCATGATGATGTCCGGGTCCTGCCGCACGATGCTGCGCAGGGCGTTGGCGAAATCCAGCCCGATCTGCGGCTTGGCCTGGATCTGGTTGATCCCTTCCAGCTGGTATTCCACCGGGTCTTCGACGGTGATGATCTTGACCTTGTCGGTATTGAGCTGGTTCAACGCGGTGTACAGCGTGGTGGTCTTGCCCGAGCCGGTGGGGCCGGTCACCAGCAGGATGCCGTGCGGCTGCTCCAACACCTTGCGGAACTGGGGGAGGAAATCCTCGCTGAAGCCCAGCCGCTGGAAATCAAACACCACCGCTTCGCGGTCGAGCAGACGCATCACCACGCTCTCGCCGTGCGCGGTTGGCATGGTGCTCACGCGCAGGTCCAGTTCCTTGCCCTGTACTCGCAGCATGATGCGACCATCTTGCGGCAGGCGGCGCTCGGCGATATTTAGCTTGGCCATGATCTTGATACGGCTGATCACTGCCGCGGTGAGATTGACTGGCGGGCTTTCGCCATCGACCAGCACACCATCAACCCGATAACGCACCTTCAAGCGGTTCTCGAACGGCTCGACGTGGATGTCTGATGCGCGTAGTTCCACCGCACGCTGGATCAACAGGTTGACCAGACGGATGACCGGCGCTTCGGAGGCCAGGTCGCGCAGATGTTCGATATCGTCCAACGGCGCGAGCTCGCCATCGGTGGTTTCCAGAATGGTGCCCATTGCGGTACGTCCCTGTCCGTACCAGCGCTCGATCAACTCATCCACTTCGCTACGCACGCCGACCACAGGGGCCACTTCGCAGCCGGTGGCCAGCCTGATCGCATCGATTGCGTAGCCGTCCTGGGGATCGGCCATCCACAACAGGATGCGGCCACGCTGCTCGCCCAGCGGCAATACCAGGAACTGCTTGAGGAAACGCAGCGGCACCGGTTCGGCACCTTCCACCAGTTCCGGTGGGTGTTCGGGCAGGTCGCGCGCGGGCAGCAGCCGCAGCCCCAGCACCTTGGCACAAGCCTCGGCATGGTCGCGCTCGGACACCAGCCCCAGCCGTGCCAGCAACACCAGCAGGTCACCACCGGACTCACGCTGCAACTGGCGTGCGCGCTGCAGGTCAGCCTCTTTCAACCGTCCCTGCGCCAGCAGTTCGGTGACGATGCGATCGGCAGGTGATGGCGCCAATTGTGCGTCGTGGGTTACCGCGTTCACGCAATCCTCCTGTGTTGGCCGAACTTTAGCAGTTCGCGCTCGCAGGTCGTGCACATGAATCCTTATTCCACGCAAAAAGAACCCCGGCAATGCCGGGGTTCCAAGCTCCAGCCGTAGTCAGAATTACTGACGGGCGACCAGACTCACGCCGCTATAGGAGCTCGCTCCCACCAGGGTGACGTAGTAGGTCCCGGCCTGCGGCGTGTTGAAGCGCACCGTTTCGCTGTTGCCGGCACGGGTGGACTTGGCGTCGAATGCAGTGCTGCTCGCCACCGCGTCGTAGCGGACATACACCGACACATCGCCGCTGCCACCGTAGGTCATGAAGGTCAGCACCTTGCCGGCCTCGGCCTGGAAGCTGTATACCGCCTCGCTGCCGCTGCTGCCGGCAATACCAGTCACGGCGACCTTGTTGACCAAAGGTGTCGCATCCGGACCACATTGCTCCACGTTGGGATCACATGGTGGCGTGGTCGCCTTTACCAGTGCGGCGTTGATGTTGAGGATGCCGGCGCCGATAGGGGTACTGGCCGGGATCGCCACCGGGAACGGCGTGGCGGTCTTCTTCAACAGGTCACGCATCTGGCTCAGGGTCAGTGGCGTATCGACCACGCTCTGCACCATGGCCACCGCAGCTGCCACATGCGGCGATGCCATCGAAGTGCCGCCCATGCCACCGAGGATCCAGTTGCTCGGTTCCGGTGCTTGCTTGCCACCGTTGATGACCTGCCAGATGTAACCGTTCGGGTTGCCGTCGCCTGCACCACCACCGCCCGGTGCCGACAGATCCACGCGCGGACCGTAATTGGAGTAATAGGCACGTCCGCCGGCAATACCGGTGGCACCGACGCTGATCACGTTGTTGCACGAAGACATTGTGTAGGTGGCGGCATTGGCGTTGTCGTTGCCCGCAGCCACCACCACGATGGCGCCCTTGCTGTTGGCCAGATCGATGGCGTCCTGGTACTCGGTCGGACAGGCCGAGGGAGAACCACTGCCCAGACTCATGTTGATCACTTCAGCAGGATTGGCGTTGAGTGGCAAACCAGGCACTTCACCACCTGCAGCCCAGATGATGCCGTCGGAAATATCGCTACCAAAACCACCACAAGAACCGAGCACACGGATCGGCACTACCTTGGCTTTGTAGGCAAGGCCAGCCAATCCCCTGCCATTATTGGTTTCCTGCGCGATCGTGCCGGACACATGACTGCCATGCCAGGAACTGACGTCGGCTGCGTGCGAACCGCCGGTCGCCCAGCCGGTGCAGTAATTGGCTTCGACCCAATCACCCATATCCCAGCCACCGGCCACGCGTGCATCAGTGTCGCGACGCGACACGCGCTTGTCGCTGATCATGTCGTAGCCGGGAATCACGTTGTTCTGCAGGTCCGGATTGCCCTGGACAATGCCGGTATCGATCACCGCCACCACCACACCCTCGCCCTGCGAGAGATCCCAGGCCTGCGGCGCACGTACGCCTGTGGTCGCATTGAAGAAATTCCACTGGTACTGCGCGTAATTGGGGTCGGTCGGGACCATCGACGGCGCAACGTCAGCCATGCGTTGATACATGCGGTCAATATCGGCCCGCTCCACTGCTGGATTGGCCTTGAGTTCGCGGACGAAGTTGGCCGCCTCCTGTGCATTGAGCGCGCGCGAGGTCTTGACCACGCTCCAGCCCGGCGCCCCCATGCGCCGCAGCAGCGTTGCCTGGACCGCAGGCTGGGCCGCAGCACGGGAGGTCTTTGCCACCGCCCGGTCCAGGCCGGCACGCGATGCCGCTGCGCCAAGACCACGGTTGAGCATGGCCGCATCACGCAGCTCGCTGGTGCCGGCCCGGTACTTCACCACGAACCGATAGCCACCGCTGCTGTCCACCGTGGACGAACTCAAGCCAATTACTTTCGCAGGTCCAATTTCTGCAGCAGATGCGGCTGGCACGCCGATCGAAGCCATCAGTACGGCACCGGCAATCGCCAAACCAAGCTGGGTCTTCTTCTTCATGTCGGATCTCTCGTCTTGATAGAACAGGGATGAAACCTCAACGCTGCATCGCTTTGCCGTCCTGGCTCGCAACAGTCGTACTGCGGGGGCAGCACGACTACTAGCGATGAACCCGGAAGCCCCCGCCGCAGCAGGCGGGGGCAAAACCAAACCGCTTACCAGCCGAAACCGGCGCCCACGCCCACCGAGCTGTCGTCACTGGTGAATGCACCACCAAAGGTGACGGTGGCGCGGTCACTGATGGCGCGCTGGTAGCCAACGGACAGCGCCGATTCGCCGCCCTGGTAGCCAACACCTACGCCGACCCGGTTCTGCGTGCGTACGCCGGCAGCACTGGTGGCCATGTTCAACATCGCCGCGCTCATCGCACCTTGACGATCGAGGCGGCGGTCGACATGACGCAGACGCTTGTCGATATCGCCCCGGAAGATGTCGAAGCTGTCAGCCATGCTGCTGAACTTGGTATCGGTGTAGGTGTTGGCGGCGGTGATGCCGCTATCCAACTGCGCCTTGTTGACCGCATCGGTGGCCTGCGTGCCAGCGGCAACGCTGGTGATCTGCCGCTCATGGCCGCTGCTGCCGACCGACACGCTGTTGGCGCGATCGGCAATCGACCCCTGCCCCAAGGCGACAGCACCGGTTGCGGTGACGCTGGAACCCTGACCAATCGCCGTACCGGAGGCAACGCTGACGGTCGCTCCTTCGCCCATCGCCACCGCATTGGTTGCCGCCGCCGCGATGCTGGTATTGGCGCCTACCGCGGTGCTGCCGTCGGCGTTGACGCGGGAGTTGCTGCCTATCGCGGTGTCGTTCGGGCCATGTGCATAGCTGTTGTTACCGATGGCACTACCTGCGACGTTGTTGGCCTTGGCCTGTTCGCCCAGCGCTACGCCACTGCTCGCAGCCGCTGTCTCGGCCGCTCCACGCGGCCCATTGCCATTGCCATTGCCATTGCCGTTGCCATTTCCATGGCCGTTGCCGTTGCCGTTGCCATGCCCATTCCCGTTTCCGTTTCCGTTCCCATTACTGGCGATACGGTTGTTTAGGGAAGTGACTTGGCCATCAAGCGCCGACAACGCTGCACCCACGTTGTTGTAGCTGGCCCCCTGGATGACATAGGTCGGGGCTACAAACATGCCCTGCATGCCAACGCCGGCACCGCCGCCAAGGAAGCTGGCCATATTGCCCAGCGACTGGAACAGCTGCCCGCCGTTGATGGCCTGCATGCTGCCAGCGCCGATGGCACCGGCTGCCACGTTGTCCAGCGTGGTTCCCTGCACTCCTGCGAGGGTCAGCTTGTCGCGGCTGGCATCGTCGTAGGTCACCGCATTGGCGGTTACGCCTTCGATGTTGCCGATGCGCCCATCAATGTCGGTAACGCGGGTTTCCACCGCACCGACACGTTGGTTGGTGACATGCAGCTGGCCGCCGGTCACCGCATCGCTGCTGCCTTCGGCGATACGCCCAGCACCGACATTGACGATGCGACGGGTTGCCGGTCCATTGGTCCCGTTGCCACCGCCCACCGACACCACATTGGCCTCCACCGCACGCGAACCCGAACCCAAGGCCACTGAATTGGCGCCGGAGACGCCAGCATTGGCACCGATTGCGACGCTGTTCGCGCCGTTGCTGGCGAACGCGCCGTAGCCGATGGCGACACCGTTGACCGCGGTGATCGAGGTCTGGCGGCCGAGTGCAGTGCTGTTGCTGGCCTTCGCGGCGGCATCCGCACCCACCGCAGTTGCCCCATTGGCACTGGCGGTGCTGGAAGCACCCAACGCGGTGCTGCGCTCGGCACTGGCAAGTGCCGCCGAGCCCGAAGCGACTGCATTGGTACCACTGGCAGTAGCCACGCCATCGCCGGTCGCCCGGAAGTACTTGTTGGTCTCCCCGGCAACGCCAGCCACGGCATCCAGCTGCGACTTGTTGACCGCATCGGTTGCTTCGGTACCGGCAGCGACGTTGGTGATCTGACGCTCCGCGCCTACATCGCCAACCGACACCGCGTTATCACGACTGGCCACCGAACCGGCACCCAAGGCCACCGCGTTCTCACCACTGGCCTCACTGCCCATGCCAATCGCGGTGGTGCGTTGGCCAACTGCCCAGGCATTGGCTCCGACTGCAGTTGCGTCATCGCCAAACGCCCAGCTGCCGCTGCCAATGGCTACCGCATTGGTCGCGCCAATGCCGAAGAAGCCAAAGCCGGTCTCGGCACCATCACCAATCGCCAGACTACCCTCGCCAAGAGCTGAGGCATTGCGGCCGACCGCAACGTTGCCATCTTCATAGGCGGCTGCGTTGTAGCCAACTGCCGTAGTGCCCGCACCTTCGGCATAGCTCTGCGAACCGGTCGCGGTGCTGTAGTTGCCAAGCGCATTGGCAACCGCACCGCTGGCGGTGGACTGGTCACCCTTTGCATAGGCACCGACACCGGTTGCGGTAGCAGCGAAGCCCTCGGCATTGGCACTGGCACCCAACGCAGTACCGCCGACCCCGGCACTGGTCGCACCGGTCTGCACCGGTGCACCACCCACATTGATCAGCGGATCACCGTTGGCATCCACCGCATTGCCACCGACAGCCACCGCACCCGGACCCATCGCCTGCGCGTTCTGGCCGAACGCGGCTGCGTTCTGGCCGCTGGCCAAGGCATTCATGCCGACTGCCGTTGCACCATCAGCCAGCGCATTGGCACCGCTGCCGAAGGCAGATGCACCATTGCCGATGGCATTGGTCGCCTCGCCCGAGGCCGTTGCGTTGTCACCTTCGGCATAGGCACCGGCATCACTGTCGGCACTGCCGGTGGCCTTGAAGTACTTGGCCGTGGTTTGCCCTTCCGCGGCTACCGCCGCCACTTCATCGAGCTGGTCCTTGTTGACGGCATCGGTGCCCTCGGTACCGGCCGCCACGTTGGTGATCTGCCGTTCGGCACCCACGTCACCTACCGACACCGTGTTGTCGCGCCCGGCAATCGAACCCGCACCCAGCGCCACCGAGTTGGTGGCACCGGCCTCCGCTCCCGTTCCAATCGCCGTGCTCTGCTGACCGAAGGCCCAGGCATTGGCGCCAACCGCGGTTGCATCGTCACCGAAGGCCCAGCTGCCGCTGCCAATGGCGACGGCATTGGTCGCGCCGATACCGAACAAACCAAAGCCGGTTTCGGCACCATCACCGATCGCCAGGCTGCCTTCACCCAATGCAGAAGCGTTGCGACCGACGGCAACATTGCCGTCCTCATAAGCAGCTGCGTTGTAGCCGACGGCGGTGGTTCCCGCACCTTCCGCATACGACTGCGAACCGCTGGCGGTACTGAAGTCGCCAACGGCATTGGCAACCGCACCACTGGCAGTGGACTGATCACCCTGCGCCCATGCACCGACACCGGTTGCAGTGGCGGCGAAGCCTGCTGCATTGGCACTGGCACCGAGCGCGGTGCCACCGACACCGGCACTGGTGGCACCGGTCTGCACCGGCTGGCCATTGGAGGTGATCAGCGGATCGCCATTTTCATCTACGGCATTACCGCCTACCGCCACCGCACCCGGGCCGGCGGCCTGTGCGTTCTGGCCGAAGGCCGCTGCGTTCTGGCCACTGGCCACTGCATTCATACCGATTGCTGCAGCACCGCTGGCCAAGGCACTGGCGCCGTTGCCGATTACGATGGCGCTTTCACCGCTGGCCACACTGTTGCTGCCCAAGGCAATCGCATTGTCGCCATCAACCAGATTGGCGAAGCCAAACGCGCTGCTGTTGGCACCGTCCACCTGGTTGAAGTTACCGAACGCCGAACTGTTGCTGCCGTTGGCAGTATTCACATAGCCGACGGCGCTGGAGTAATCACCGGCGGCAACGTTGTAGCTGCCCACTGCGGTGCTCTGTGCACCGGAGGCCTCCGAGCCAACACCGGCGGCGGTTGCGCCGTCACCGCTGGCGACCGCGTCGTCACTGCCGTCGGCCGCGCCGTTTGCCTTGAAGTAACGCCCGGCCAGCAGTGCTCCTTCGGCTGCGGTATTGAGCTGATCCAGATTGACCGCGTCAGTGCCTTCGGTACCGGCAGCCACATTGGTGATCTGCCGTTCGGCACCCACATCGCCCACCGACACCGTATTGTCGCGGCCAGCTATCGAGCCTGCGCCCAGTGCCACCGAGTTGGTGGAACCTGCTTCGGCGCCGGTGCCGATGGCGGTGCTCTGCTGACCGAAGGCCCAGGCGTTGGCGCCAACTGCGGTTGCATCGTCACCGAAGGCCCAGCTGCCGCTGCCGATCGCTACCGCATTGGTCGCGCCGATACCGAACAAACCAAAACCGGTTTCGGCACCATCACCGATCGCCAGACTGCCCGCGCCCAAGGCCGACGCATTGCGACCGACTGCAACGTTGCCATCTTCATAGGCTGCCGCGTTGTAGCCGACCGCGGTGGTACCTGCACCTTCGGCATAGCTCTGCGAGCCGGTCGCGGTGCTGTAATTGCCGAGCGCGTTGGCCACCGCACCGCTGGCGGTGGACTGATCACCCTTGGCATAAGCACCAACACCGGTTGCGGTGGCGGCAAAGCCCTCGGCATTGGCACTGGCACCCAGCGCGGTTCCGCCGACACCGGCACTGGTGGCACCGGTCTGCACCGGCGCACCGCCCACATTGATCAGCGGATCACCGTTCGCATCCACCGCGTTGCCACCCACGGCCACCGCACCAGGACCCATTGCCTGCGCGTTCTGGCCGAACGCGGCTGCGTTCTGGCCGCTGGCCAAGGCGTTCATGCCGACTGCGGTTGCACCATCAGCCACAGCATTGGCACCGCTGCCGAAGGCCGATGCGCCATTGCCAATCGCATTGGTGGCTTCACCGGCGGCAGTGGCGTTGTCACCCTCTGCATAGGCGCCGGCATCGCTGTCGGCGCTGCCGGTGGCGGTAAAGTACTTGCTGGTGTTGCCGGCCACGGCAGCCACTTCATCCAGCTGGTTCTTGTTGACCGCATCGGTGCCTTCCGTGCCCGCGGCGACATTGGTGATCTGGCGCTCGCTGCCTACATCACCCACCGACACACTATTCTCACGATCGGCCCAGGAGTTGGCACCGATGGCGACACTGTTGACCGCTTCAGCCACCGCGCTTTGGCCCAGTGCGGTGGAGTTGTCCGCATCGGCCCAACTGTTGAAACCAATCGCCGTTGCGTACTCGCCCAAGGCCCAGGCGCCATTGCCGAATGCCGCAGCGCCGGTACCCGAGGCCTCGGTACTGATCAAGCCGCCGTAGGTGGTACCGCCAACGGCGGTCGACTCCTCACCCGATGCAATCGCCGATTCACCCACTGCGGTGGTACTGGCGCCGGATGCCTCTGCAGCCAGACCCATCGCAACGCCGTAATCACCACTGGCCTGTGCGCCATACCCCACCGCCGAGGCGAGGTCGCCGGAGGCAACGGCATAGCTGCCTACCGCCGTGGTGCCGCGACCACTGGCCTCGGCACGGAAGCCGCTGGCCAATGCCTGCTGACCGGATGCGACCGACTGCGCACCCTGCGCTGTAGCGAATGCGCCCGAGGCCTCTGCACCCGCACCCACGGCGCTGCTGCTGTCGCCACTGGCGACGCTTCCGGAGCCAATCGCAACTGCATCGTCTGCATCAGCCAAGGCGCCATCGCCGATCACCACGCTGCCGTCACCGCTGGCGACACTATTGCTGCCCAAGGCGATTGCATTGGCACCATCGACCAGATTGGCCATGCCGAACGCACTGCTGTTCTCGCCATCCACCTGGTTGAAGTTGCCTACCGCCGAGCTGTTCGTGCCATTGGCGGTGTTCACGTAACCGACCGCGCTGGAGTAATCACCGGCGGCGACGTTGTAGCTACCCACCGCTGTGCTCTGCGCACCGCTGGCCAGCGATCCCACACCGGCAGCGGTTGCACCATCGCCGCTGGCGACCGCGTCGTCGCTGCCATCGGCTGCGCCGTTGGCCTTGAAGTAACGCGCGGTCAACTCCGCGCCATCAGCGACGGCAGTGAGCTGGTCCACATTCACCGCATCGGTACCTTCGGTACCCGCGGCGACATTGGTGATCTGGCGCTCGGCGCCTTCGGCCCCAACCGACACGCTGTTGGCACGGTCCGCCAGCGAGTTCGCGCCCAAGGCAACACTGTTGGTGGCGTTGGCGGTGGCGGTGGCGTTTGCGCCCAGCGCGGTGCTGTCTGCGCCAAGGCTGGTGCTGTAGAAGCCTACCGCCGTGCTGTTGGCGCCGCTGGCCCAACTCTCCGCACCCAGCGCACTGGCGTTGTCGCCGGCCGCATAGGCGAAGTAGCCGACAGCGGTGCTTTCTGCCCCTGCGGCTTCGCTCAATGCGCCTGATGCCAGCGCGTAATCCCCGGAGGCAATTGCGCCAGCACCCAGCGCCGTGGACGCTTCGCCACTGGCCTGTGTATCAACGAAGAAGCCCAGCCCCGGAATGAGATCGATCGGACCACCGACCGCGACGCTGCTGGTGCCCGATGCCGCACTCTGGCTACCTACCGACGTGCTGTAGTCGCCGGTTGCATTGGCTACCGCACCAAATGCGGAGGACTGCGCGCCCTGCGCGAAGGCGCCGAGACCGGCGGCGGTGGCGGCGAAGCCTTCCGCGCTGGCGCTGGCACCAAGGGCGGTACCGCCGAGACCGGCGCTGGTCGCACCTGTCGTTACCGGCTGTCCGCCAAAGGTGATCAAGGGATTGCCATCGGCATCCACTGCATTGCCGCCGACGGCTACCGCTGCCGGGCCGGTGGCTTCGGCGTTCTGGCCGAAGGCAGCGCTGTTCTGGCCCGTGGCCAGGGCGTTCATGCCGACTGCGGTTGCACCGTTGGCGACAGCATTGGCACCGTTGCCATAGGCCGACGCGCCATTGCCGATCGCATTGCTGGCTTCACCCGCCGCCGTCGCCGCATCACCTTCCGCATACGCACCGGCATCACTGTCGACGCTACCCGTTGCGGTGAAGTATTTGCTGGTGTTTTCAGCGACCGCTGCGACCTCGTCCAGCTGCGATTTATTCACCGCGTCGGTGTCTTCGGTACCGGCAGCGACATTGGTGATCTGCCGTTCGCTGCCTACATCCCCCACCGACACGCTGTTCTCGCGATCGGCCCAGGAATTTGCACCGATGGCGACGCTGTTGACCGCTGCCGCGGTGGCGCTCTGGCCAAGCGCGGTGGAGTTGTCAGCATCGGCCCAGCTGTTGAAGCCAATCGCGGTGGCGTACTCACCTATCGCCCACGCGCCATTGCCGAATGCCGACGCGCCGGTGCCCGACGCCTCGGTGCTGATGAAGCCACCGAAAGTGGTGCCGCCAACCGCGGTGGATTCTTCGCCTGAAGCGATCGCCGATTCGCCTACCGCGGTGGTGCTGGTCGCCGATGCGGAAGCGCCCAGGCCCATCGCAACGCCATAGTCGCCGCTGGCATCTGCGCCATAACCCACGGCCGAAGCGAGGTCACCGGAGGCTGAGCTATAGGCGCCAAGCGCGGTGGTGCCGCGACCGCTGGCATCGGCACGGAAACCGTTGGCCGTTGCCTGCTGCCCGGAGGCGAGCGCTTGGCTACCCTGCGCAGTTGCAAAGGCACCCGAGGCTTCAGCATCACTGCCAACGGCCGTGCTGCCCTGCTCGCTGGCCACACTGCGTGAACCCACGGCGGTGGCGTCATCGGCTGCCGCATAGGCGCCATCACCAATCACCACACTGCCTTCGCCACTGGCGATGCTGTTGCTACCCAGCGCAATCGCATTGGCACCATCCACCAGATTGCCGGAGCCGAAGGCACTGCTGTTGGCGCCATCAACCTGGTTGAAATTGCCGACTGCCGAACTGTTCTCGCCGTTGGCGGTGTTTACGTAACCAACCGCGCTGGAGTAGTCGCCAGCGGCCACGTTGTAGCTGCCCACCGCGGTGCTTTCCGCGCCGCTTGCCAGTGAGCCAACACCTGCAGCCATCGCACCTTGGCCACTGGCCACTGCATCATCACTGCCATCGGCAGCGCCGTTGGCCTTGAAGTAGCGGCCGGCCAGCAACGCACCGTCTGCAGCTGCATTGAGTTGATCGAGGTTCACCGCATCGGTACCGGCGGTACCAGCGGCGACATTGCTGATTTGCCGCTCGTTTCCGGCCGAACCTACCGATACTGTGTTGGCGCGATCGGCGATGGAGCCGGCGCCCAACGCCACACTGCCTGCGGCCGAAGCCACCGTGCCCGCACCAATGGCAACCGCGTTGGCGCCCGAGGCATCTGCACTATTGGCGATGGCGCAATCCACCAAGGTGGCACTGCCCACTACCAGACATTGCGCGTTACCACCCACTTCCACCGACTGTGCCTGTGCGGGCGTTACCCAGGCACCTGCTCCTAAACCCAACGCAACGGCAACCGACAAGGCTTGCAGGCGCAACCCGGCGCTATGCCGCTCATCCATGACCACACCGGCCGAGCTGGACGATGCCAACTCCGACGCCACCACCAACTGCCCCAATGCCTTGTTCCATACCTTGCGGTAGATCCGGTTCATCGCTGCTGCTCCTCAAGTGGACGGGTTTTTTCGCTTGCAGAAAACCCCATCGCTGGACTGGTGTGCCCAACGATCCCCCTGTGGTGTTGTGGTCCCGGTCCCGATACAGCTGGGCACGTGAGGCTCACGCCTGTCGCGGTCTACCCCCCTTGTTCCATACCTGTCGGGTGACTACGGGATGGATGGAGTCTTAATCGACGATTCATGATTCGTCAAATCTTTGGCTAAAGAACCAATTTTGTGAGGAATAACTCAAATCTCTCATCTTGGTGAGATCTTTGGAAAAATTTCTTCTGAAACAGTTGCCTAGTCCCGACCACGCTTGCGGGGCAACAATTTCGCCCCCCAGAAAATGAAGGCGTTAAGTTTCCTGCAGGCCTTGGGCTATGGGCGTTTGACTGATTTCGCCTCATCCATCTAGCAAACGAGTTCATCTTCCTTAAAGCCAGGGAAAAGTTGCATTGCAACAAAGCCAATTGCGCCAGCAGGAGAGCAAACGCATCTCGCGGAAGCGTCGGTTTGCTGACGGACTTTGCTGACAGAGACTCGAGGTATTCCGCGCAGACTCAACGAATTGGAGCCTCACAGTCACGTACGCGATGGATCCAACCAAGCGCGGAATGCCAATGCCTGGGGACATCAAATGCATCCGCCGCCGAAGCGCTCCGCACTCCTGCGTTCGTACACAGCCGGGCAGCCGGACACGAATCGAAGCTCCACAACGCAGAAGCCCGCAGGCGTTCGCCTGGGGGCTTCTTCAAACTTCAATGTACGGCAGCGGCTTCGCCTGTTCAGCCGCACCACACCCGTGCGTTGCGGAACATCCGCAGCCACGGCGAATCTTCGCCCCAATTGCTTGGTGCCCAGCTCAGGTTGACCGTACGCGGGGTGCGTTCAGGGTGCGGCATCAGGATGGTGACGCGGCCATCGATCGTGGTCAGGCCGGTGATGCCGTCCGGCGAACCGTTCGGGTTGAGCGGGTACTGGGTAGCCACGCGGCCGTCACCATCAACGTAGCGTAGCGCGATGCTGGCGGCTGCCTGATCCACCGCGCTGTCGAACTCGGCACGGCCTTCGCCGTGTGCCACGGCCACCGGCAGGCGCGAGCCGGCCATGCCACGCAGCATGATCGACGGCGACTCCACAATCTCCAGCAATGCGGTACGTGCTTCGAACTGTTCGCCGGCATTGCGCAGGAACTTCGGCCAGTGTTCGGCACCGGGGATGATGTCCTTGAGCTGGCTCATCATCTGGCAACCATTGCACACGCCAAGCGCGAAGGTATCCGGGCGGGCGAAGAAGGCCGCGAAGGCCTCACGCAGTGCCGGACGCTCGAGGATGGAGGTTGCCCAACCACGGCCCGCACCCAGCACGTCGCCATAGCTGAAACCGCCGCAGGCAGCGATGCCGCGGAAGTCGCTCAGCTGCACACGGCCTTCGATCAGGTCGCTCATGTGCACGTCGTAGGCGTCGAAGCCAACGCGCTCGAAGATGTTGGCCATTTCGATCTGGCCATTGACGCCCTGCTCGCGCAGGATCGCCACCTTCGGCCGTGCGCCGCTGGCGATGAACGGTGCAGCGACGTCGTCGGCCGGATCAAATGCCAGCTTCGGCTTCAAGCCCGGCGCGTTGAAGTTGCGTGCAATCGCGCGCTCCTGATCGGCCGCATCCGGGTTGTCACGCAACTTCTGCATGGCGTGGGTGACCGACCACCAGGCATCGAACAATTCTTCCCAGCGCCATTCCACCACGCTATCGCCGGCCAGCTGCACGCGCACCACCGGTGCGGTGGTCGGGCGGGCGATGCGCTGCGCGCATTCGGTCAGCGCATGACGCTCGACCAGATCGGCGAACGCGGCGCGGTCTTCCTTGGCGATCTGCACCACGGCGCCCAGTTCTTCGTTGAACAGGCTGCGGAACGGATCGTCGCCCCAGGCATCAAGCACGATGTCCAGGCCCATGCGCGAGGCGAATGCCATTTCGCACAGTGCGGCGAACGCGCCGCCGTCGCTGCGGTCGTGGTAGGCCAGCAACAGGCCCGACTCACGTGCATCGCAGATCAGTTCAAAGAACGCACGCAGGCGCTGCGGGTCATCCAGATCCGGTACCTCGCCGGCGAACGCCGGCAACGCGCTGTGATCGGCCTGGGTCTGCGCCAGGATCGAACCGCCCAGACGCTGCTTGCCAGCGCCCAAGCCAATCAACCACAGCTCGCTTTCGGTCTCGCGGTCGAGCAGCGGGGTCAGCTGCTGACGGGCATCGCTGACCGGCGCGAACGCGGTGATCACCAGCGATACCGGCGACACCGACTTCTCGGCCTGGCCATCGGCCTGCCACTGCGCCTGCATCGACAGCGAGTCCTTGCCCACCGGGATGCTGATATCCAGCTGCGGGCACAGCTCCATGCCGACGGCCTTTACTGCGTCATACAGCAGCGCGTCTTCGCCGTTGTGGCCGCAGGCGGCCATCCAGTTGGCGGAGAGCTTGACCGTATCCAGCGCGGTTACCGGTGCAGCGCACAGGTTGGTGATGGCTTCGCCCACCGCCATGCGCGCCGATGCAGCGGCGTTCAACAGTGCCAGCGGGGTACGCTCGCCCAGCGACATTGCTTCACCGGCATAGGTATCAAACCCAGCCAGAGTGATCGCAACGTCTGCCATCGGCAGCTGCCACGGCCCGATCATCTGCTCGCGCGCGGTCAGACCACCCACGCTGCGGTCACCGATGGTGACCAGGAAGCTCTTCGATGCGACGGTCGGGTGTGCAAGTACACGCAGACCGGCGTCATGCAGATCGATACCAGCGGTCTTCAGCGACGGCCAGCGCGGTGCCGGCGGATGCACGGCATCGCGGTGCATCTTCGGCGCCTTGCCGAACAGCACGTCCATCGGCAGGTCGATCGGTGCATCGGCCGGGGTGTTGCCCGGGGTCGCGCCGTAGGCAACGACCAGGTGTTCTTCGCTGGTGGCGACGCCAACAGCGGCAAACGGGCAGCGTTCGCGCGCACAGATAGCGGCGAACTCGGCCAGGCGCTCCTGCGCCACGCCGAGCACATAACGTTCCTGCGACTCGTTGCACCACAGTTCCAGCGGCGACAGCGAGGGATCGTCTGTGGGCACCTTGCCCAGGTCGATCACGCCGCCGACATTGGAGTCGTGCAGCAGCTCGGGGATGGCGTTGGACAGGCCACCGGCGCCGACGTCGTGGAAGAACTTGATCGGGTTGTTGCTGCCCATGGCCACGCAACGGTCGATCACTTCCTGGCAGCGGCGTTCCATTTCCGGGTTGTCGCGCTGCACGCTGGCGAAGTCGAGGTCTTCGGCGCTCTCGCCCGAGGCCACCGACGAAGCCGCACCACCGCCCAGGCCGATCAACATGGCCGGGCCACCGAGCACGATCACCGCGTCGCCAGCCTGCAGCTGCAGCTTGTCGACCTGCACGCGATCAATCGCGCCCAGGCCACCAGCCAACATGATCGGCTTGTCGTAGGCGCGGGTGATGCCGTCTTCCGGCAGTTCGAAGCTGCGGAAGTAACCGAGCAGGTTCGGACGACCGAACTCGTTGTTGAACGCAGCGCCGCCGAGCGGGCCATCGAGCATGATGTCCAGGGCCGGTGCCATGCGCGGGTTCAGCGCGCGCGGCGCCTCCCACGGCTGCGGCAGGGTCGGGATACGCAGATGCGAGACCGAGAAGCCGGTCAGGCCAGCCTTGGGCTTGCCGCCACGGCCAGTGGCACCTTCGTCGCGGATTTCACCGCCGGCACCGGTCGCGGCACCCGGGAACGGCGCGATCGCGGTCGGGTGGTTATGCGTTTCCACCTTGATCTGGAAGGCGCTGGGCACCACCGCTTCGCTGCGGTATTTGCCGGTGGCCGGGTCTGGGCGATAACGCGCGGCCGGTTCGCCTTCGATCACCGCGGCATTGTCGCTGTACGCGCTGAGCGTGTGCTGCGGGGTCTGCTGGTGGGTGTTCTTGATCATCTTGAACAGCGAGCGCTCCTGCTCGTTGCCATCGATGGTCCAGCTGGCATTGAAGATCTTGTGTCGGCAATGCTCGGAATTGGCCTGCGCGAACATCATCAATTCGACGTCGGACGGATCACGGCCGAGTTCGCTGTAACGCTGACGCAGGTAATCGATCTCGTCATCGGCCAGGGCCAGACCGAGGCGCTTGTTGGCACCTTCCAGGTCGTCCAGGGCGATGCGCTCCAGGCTGCCGCGGCCGACGTTGTTGAACAGCGCCTGCGCCTGGCCGATGTCTTCCAGAAGCGACTGGGTCATCGGGTCGTGCAGCAGCTTGGCCAGTGCGGCCTGCTGCACCGGATCAGTCGGCCAGCCGCTCAGGTCGATGCGGGTACCGCGTTCGACGCGCTGGATCGGCAGACCAGCACCGCGTACCAGCTCGGTGGCCTTGCTCGACCACGGCGACAGCGTGCCCAGGCGCGGCACCACGAAGCGTGAGATTGCCCCATCAGCGCGTTCGGCAGCTTGTGGCTGGCCCTGCAGGATGCGGCCCAGCGTGGTCTGGTCGACCGCGCCGGCATCGGCAGCCTGGGTGAAATAGACGTGCCAGGCACCGGTGATGCGCAGATCGGCGGCAATGGACTGCAGGCGGGATTCAAGACGTTCGCGGCGGAACGGCGAAAGGGCAGCTGCGCCCTCGAGGACGATCATGTCCGGGAGACCATGGTGGGAATCGGCCCGCGATTGTACCGGACTCGGCCGCCCCAAGCCTCAGCACCCGGGCTACTGGAAGTCCTCAGGCTTGACGCGGTTCACACCGACAGCCTGCCGCGCGGGGCAAACCGCGCCACTTATTTTGACAACGTTATCCTCAATCGGTCGGCACCAGCGTGCCGGTTCAGCGGCCCAGATCCGGGCCCAGCAAGCATTCCCGCCGTCCCAAGGCCGGGCGCAAGCGCGCCCGCCTTGCCGGAGGCGTGCCCCGAAAACACCGCACAAGCACCGCCCAACCGCAGAGGAGACCCGCCATGACGGACCATCCCACAGGCCCTGTAAGGCCCCGACACACCCGCCAGCACCGCCGCAGCGCGCAACTGGGCGGCACACTAGCCCTGGCATTCGCGTCAGCCAGCGTCCTACCCGCTGCCCAGGCGGCCAACTGCGCAGGGATAAAGCCCTGGCTGGGAACCACCATCTACCAGCCCGGCGACCCTCTGCAAAAGGACGGCATGCTGTACCAGGCACGCCAGACCATCTGGAACGCACCACCGGACCATCCCGCTGGCCGCCGCTACTACGACAACCTGGGCCGCTGCGATGACGGCGCACCGACCGCCAACCAGCCGCCGCAGGTCCGCCTGACCTCACCCAGCGCGGGCAGCACGTTCAGCGCCGGCAGCACCATCACCTTCAATGCTGCTGCGACCGACAGCGACGGCAGCATCCGCAAGGTCGAGTTCTTCCGCAACGGCCACTCCGTGGGCAGCGTCAGCAGCCCCCCTTACAGCCTCGCCTGGCATAACGCCGCCGCCGGCAACCATCTGCTCAGCGCGATCGCCACCGATGGCCGCAATGCCAGCACCACCTCGGCCACGGTCAGCGTGACTGTCATCGCGCCGGACAAGGACAGCAGCGCACCCTCGATCCCGGACGGGCTCAGCGTGCAGGCGCGCACTCCCACCAGCATTGCGTTGCGCTGGAACGCCGCCAGCGACAATCCCGGCGGCAGCGGCATCGCCGCCCATGACCTGTACCGCGACGGCATGCAGATCGCCTCGATTGCGAGCACCCCGCATACCGACACCGCGCTGACCCCAGCTACCAGCTATCGCTATGCCGTACGCTCCCGCGACAAGGCAGGCAACGCCTCGGCACTCAGCCCAATCCTCAGCGCCAGCACCCTCGCCGAGGACAGCGGCGGCGACCCTGAAGAACCGGGCACTCCGAGCAACGGCAGCAAGCGGGTGATCGGCTACTTCACCCAATGGGGCATTTATGACCGCAATTACCGGGTCAAGAACATCGACAGCAGCGGTTCGGCGGCGCGCCTGACCCATATCAACTACGCCTTCGGCAACGTCCGCAACAACCGCTGCGAGGTCGGCATCACCCAGGCCGCCGATCCGGCCAGCGGCGCTGGCGGCGATGCCTATGCCGATTACACCCGCAGCTTTGGCGCCAGCGAAAGCGTCAGCGGTGTCGCCGACCAGTGGAACCAGCCGCTGCGCGGCAACTGGAACCAGCTCAAGCAGCTCAAGGCCAAGCACCCACAGCTCAAGACGCTGATCTCGCTCGGTGGTTGGACTTGGTCACGCGGTTTCTCCAGTGCCGCACGCCCGGAGAACCGCCAGGCCTTTGTCGCCTCCTGCATTGATGCCTACATCAAGGGCAATCTGCCGTTTACCGATCATGCCGGCGGCAAAGGTGTAGCTGCAGGCGTGTTCGATGGCGTCGACATCGATTGGGAGTACCCGGCCGCCTGTGGCCTGGACTGCGGCACACCGGCGGATCGCGACAACTTCACCGCCTTGCTGGCCGAGTTCCGCCGCCAGCTGGATGCGATGCGCCCTGGGCTGCTGCTGACCGTGGCGGTGGGAGCCGGCATCGACAAGATCCGTCCAACCGATCCTGCCGCCTATCACCGCCATCTGGATTTCATCAATGTGATGACTTACGACTTCCATGGCGCCTGGGCCGGCACCACCAACCACCACACCGCCCTGTTCCACTCCCCGGCAGATCCTTCAACCGGTGACGCCGCGCTGTACAACAGCAACGATGCCATCGAGGCCTATCTGCAACGCGGCGTACCTGCCGCCAAGTTGAACCTGGGCGTCGGCTTCTATGGGCGTGGCTGGACCAAGGTGGCGCGTACCAACAATGGTCTGTACCAGAACGGGCGACCAGCACCTGGCAAATACGAGGCCGGCATCGAGGATTGGAAGATGCTCAAGAACCTCGGCTGGCCGGTGTACACCGACCCCCTCGCGCAGGCCACCTGGCTGTATGACGGCAACACCTTCTGGAGCGTGGACACACCGGAGATGCTTGGCCGCAAAATGGCCTACGTCAAAGCCCAGGGGTTGGGCGGTGCGTTCTTCTGGGAATTCAGCGGTGACGATGCTCAGGGCACGCTGGTCAACAGCGTCAGCAACGGGCTGAAGTGAGTAACTAACCGCCAAAACGACAACGCCCCTCGCGTCACCGGGAGGGGCGTTGTCTGTTCAAGCCTTGCCGCGTATCGCTATCAGCGACCGCCGCCTTCCATGCGATCCAGCGTGGCCTTCAGCTGTGCCGGCGGCAGGTAGCCACCAAGCTGAGTGCCGTCAGCGGCAAAAATCGCCGGGGTACCGTTGATGCCCAGCTGCTGGCCCAGGTTGTACTGCATGGCCACCGGGTTGGTGCAGTTCCTGGACGGCACCGGCTGGCCGGACTTGGCAGCGGTCAGCGCGGCCTTGCGGTCACTGGCACACCAGACCGAGATCATGTCGGTGGCGTCCTTGCTGGCCAGGCCCATGCGCGGGAACGCCAGGTACTCGACGGCGATGCCGTTGCGATTCAGCTCGGCGATGTCCTGGTGCAGCTTGCGGCAGTAGCCGCACTCGATATCCGTGAACACGCTGATCGTGTGCTTTGCATTCGGCGGGGCAAACACAATGCGGTCGGCATGCGGCAGCGATGACAGCAGGTTGCGGCGGTAAGTCAGCAGGCCGGTGCTCGTGGCCTGGGCCTTTTTCTCGATGTCGTACGGCGTGCCCTGCAGCAGATAGCGACCGTCATCGGTCACGTACAGCACCTGCCCGGACACCAGCACCTCACGGAAACCTGCAAACGGTGCCGCGCCGATATATTCCGGTTTGAGGTTGGGATCAAGCTGCTTGAGGGCATCGCGCACCTGCTTCTCGACTGCGGCATCGGCCGGCGAGGCAACGGCACTGGCAGCTGCTTTGGGTGCTGCGGGCTGTTGTGCGCAGGCGGTAAGGCTGAGCGCGCCAAACAGCGCGGCAATGGCAAATCGGAACATGGCGACCCATCGATAGAGAACAGCGGGATTCTCGCACACCCGCCGTGCAGGGGCGGCGCTGGCTTGTAGGAGCGGCGGCGGCCGCGAAGCCAGGAATGCCTGAACGCAGATACCAACTGCAATCTCATGGCCCACCTGCTTCGCGGCTGATGCCACTCCCGCAGGCTTTTGGCGGCGCATGTCAGCTCTCTATCTGACAATCCAGCGGCTTCGCGGCTTACGCCGCTCCTACAAAGCTGGGCGCATCACCCGCGCGGATGGTGCTTACGGTGCAATTTCTGCAGGTGTTCACGGGCTACCAGGGTGTAGATCTGGGTGGTGGACAACGAGCTGTGACCAAGCAGCATCTGCAGCGCGCGCAGGTCGGCGCCGTGGTTGAGCAGATGGGTGGCAAAGCTGTGCCGCAAGCCGTGCGGACTGATCTTGCCCGGGTCGATACCGGCCATCGCCGCGCTGGCTTTTACCAGTGCCCAGAATTGCTGCCGGCTCAACGGGGTACGGTCGATGTCGACAAACAATGGCACCTGCCCCGCCAACGTAGCCGCAACCGGCTTGCCTCCCGTGAGCTGTGGCCTTGCCGTGGCCAGATAGCGCTCCAGCCAGTACTGCGATTCCTCGCCCAACGGCACCAGCCGCTCCTTGCTGCCCTTGCCGGTCACCCGCAGCACACCCTGGCGCAGGTTGACCGCATTGGCCGGCAGGTTGACCAGCTCACTGACGCGCAGGCCAGCGGCGTACATCAGCTCCAGCATCGCACGGTCGCGCAGGCCGACCGGGCTTTCAGTGTCTGGCGCTGCCAACAGCGCCTCGATCTGGCTTTCGGCCAAAGCCTTGGGCAGCGAACGCGGCAGCTTGGGCGACTCCAGCAGCGCGGCAGGATCCTCACTCCGTTCGCCACGCTTGAGTGCCTGCGCGAAGAAAGCGCGCAACACCGACAGCAGACGCGCATTGCTGCGCGCGGTCCAGCCGTGGCGGGTGCGCCAGGCCAAGTAATCAAACAGGCCCGCTCGATCAATCCCAGCCAGGCCGTCGTTGGCGCCATCGCGCCAGCGCGACAAGCCTTCCAGATCGCGCCGATAACTCTCCAGCGAAGCCCGGGCCAAGCCGTTCTCAGCCCAGATCGCATCCAGAAAACGCTGAATCAAACGGTCATCAGCATCGCGCAACGGCGGCAATTGCTGCACCAGTTGGCGGCGTTCGGCGGGGGTCAGGGACGCGGACATTGGCGCAAGGATAAGCCCTGCATCCAACACTGCCCATGCACGCGCGCCAGCACAGACCGTATGCTCAGCCCATGAGCACACCCGCCCTTGCCGAATCGCCCCGCCCCTCCGCGTTGCTGCTGCGCCGCCTGGCCGCGCTGTTCTACGACCTGTGGCCGGTGTTGGCGCTGTGGATGCTGGTCTCGACGCTGTTCACCGTCGGCTACGCGCTGGCCGGGCATGCCAGCCGCGACAACATCCACCCGTTCAGTGCCCTGCAATGGCTGTTATGGCTGAGCTGCTGGCTGATTGCCGGGCTCTACGCCACCGAGAGCTGGAAGCGCGGCGGGCAGACCCTGGGCATGCGCCCGTGGCGGCTACGCTTGCAGACTACTGACGGGCAAGCCCCCAGCCGGGCCCTGCTGTGGAAGCGCTATGCGTTGGCGACGCTATCGCTGCTGCTGGGCGGATTTGGCTTCATATGGGCGCTGTTCGACCGCGAGCGCCTGACCCTGCACGACCGCCTGAGCGGCACAAGGCTGACGAAACTGTAGTGCCGAGCCATGCTCGGCAAGACGCGTTACCGGGAAAGCCTCAGCCGAGCATGGCTCGGCTCTACCCTGCACTACCCTACCCGTCGTCGTGACAACCAGCCGGAAATGGCCAGCATCAACAGCGGCGGCAAGGCATAGGCGATGCGGTAATCAAACTTCAGCGCGCCAGCCATGCGCCCGAAGAACATCTGCAGCAGCAGGAAGCCCAACGCGAACAGCATGCCCAGGAACAAGCGCTTGCCCATGCCACCGCTGCGCAGCGAACCAAACGCAAACGGCACCGCGGCCAGGCACAGCGCCAACACATTCAAGGGGTAGAACCAGCGGCCCCAGTAGGTGTCTTCGTACTCCCGCGCGTCCAGGCCATTGCGCTTGCGGTAATCGATGCTGGTCTTGAGTTCGCCAACGCCGAGGTTGCGCGGCTTGGCCAGGCCGGAAGCCAGCGCTGAGGCATCCAACTGCGAGGCCCACTTTTCGCTGGACAGCTCCTGACGGGTGACCGAACGCTCGCCGAAGGTGTCGCGGCGCACGCTTTCCAACACCCAGCCCTGGCTGTCGTGACGTGCGGTTTTGGCATAGGTCAGGCTCAGCAAGCGCCCGTCTTCGTTCAGCTGATACAGGCGCACGTCATGCAGCAGCAAGGTCGACTGACCGTCGGCGCTGAGCTGCTCTTCGCCGGTCAACGCGTTGAGGAAGGTATCGCCTTCACGCGCCCACAGGCCCGAATAGCGGGCCGTGGCCATATCGGTATTGAAGCGGGCACTGGCCTTCAAGGCATCGGCGCGGCCCTGCGCCCAGGGCGAGAGGGTTTCGCCATTGACCACCATCAACGCGGTCAGCAGTGACAGCGCAATCGCCACCGACACCGCAATCCGCCGCCGCGACAGGCCGATCGCGCGCAGCGCGGTCAGCTCGGAAGTTGCTGCCAGCTGGCCCAGACCCATCAGCGCGCCAATCACCGCAGCCATCGGAAAGATGGTGTAGGCGCGGCGCGGCAAGGTGTATGCCACCCATGCCAAGGCATGACCGAAGCTGTAGTGGCCCTGGCCGATTTTCCCGGCCTCGCCGGACAAGGCCATGATCGCGTCCAGACCGAGTAGCACCATCCACACCACCAGCACCGTGAGCAACACGGTGCGGCCTACGTAAACGTCATGAATCCGCGGCAGCAACCTCATGCCTTTGCCCCCACACGGCGACGACTCAAGTGCCCATCACGGAAGTACAACCACAGCGCCAGCAGCAGCAACGGCAGGGTCAACCACCACATACCGGCGTCCACCGGCAGCTTGCCCGCAGCCAGCCACTGGCGGCCGAGAATGCTCAGGCACACGCCTACGGTATAGGCAAGGAACGCGACCATGATGCGGCCGTAACGCTGCTGGCGCGGCGCACTGCGGGCCAGCGGCAAGGTCAGCAGGGCGAATGCCAGGGCAAGCAAGGGCGGGGTGATGCGCCAATGCAGCTGGGCCTTGGCCTCGGGCCGGTCATCGCCGAGCAACTTGCTGGTGGTCAGCATCTCCGGATCATTCTCGTCGCGCACTTCCTCGCGGTCCGGCAAGGCCACTTCGTTGCGCGCATAGCGCATCAGCCGGTAATCCAGGGTTCCGCTCTCCGGGCCTTCGATCCGATAACCGTCCTCCAGGCGCAGGTAGCGCTGACGCTCGCCTTCAAAGAACATCGCGCCGCTGTTTGCCGATACCACGTCGATACGCCCATCCTTCTGACGCTGCATGAATACCTTGCCCATCTTGGTGCCGTCGCCCGTCAATGAAGACAGGTAGACAATGCCGCCACCGGCCAGCGGGGTGAACTGGCCCGGTTCCAGTCCGGCCACGACCATGCTGCGACTGGCTTCCTGCAACATCCGCTCGGCGTTGCGGTCGGCCCAGGGGCCAAGCCACAGCGAGCAGGCCGCGACCAGCGCCACCACCGGCACCGTCAGCAACAGGATCGGCTTGAGCAGGCGCTTGGGACCAACACCAACACCGGTCAGCACCGCCATTTCTGAATCCCGGTACAGCCGCGCGATCGACAGGGCCAGCCCCAGCATCAGCGCCAGGGGCAGGATGATAGGCAGGTAGACGATGAACTGCAGGCCCAGCTGGGACAGCATCAGGCCGGCCGGGATGCGGCCATCGGCAATGCGGCCGAGGATGTCGACCAGCACACCACCCATGCTGACTACCAGAAGTACGGTCAAAGTCGCCAGAAAGCTCTGGAGGAAGTCACTCAGAAGGTAGCGGTCAAGCTTCGCCATAGGGTCGGTGGTTTAAACTCTCGGTTTAGTCCGCAGAACGCACGGCCTCCATGGCCTTGCGTATACAGCCTGCGATTGTACGGATTTGGCAACGGAATCTGATCAATGTCTCTGGAATTCACCCTGAACCACGCCGCCCCGGTCTCCGCCGAGGTGGATTGCGTCATTGTTGGCGCCTTCTCTGACAAGTCGCTGAGCCCGGCCGCACAGGCCCTGGACGCGGCTTCCGGTGGCCGTCTGGCTGCCCTGATCGAGCGCGGCGATGTTGGCGGCAAGACCGGCAACACCACCCTGCTGCACGATCTGGCCGGCGTCAGCGCCGCCCGCGTGCTGGTGGTTGGCCTCGGCGACCCTGCCAAGTTCGGCGTGGTGCAGTACCTGAAGGCCGCCGGCGACGCCGCCCGCGCCCTGAAGGCCGGCAACACCCGCAGCGCGCTGTTCACCCTGAACGAACTGGAAGTCGGCGGCCGCGATGCTGCCTGGAACGTCCGTCAGGCAGTGATCACCGCCAACCATGCCAGCTACCGCTACACCGCCACCCTGGGCAAGAAGAAGCCGGAAGCACCGGGCCTGGAGTCGCTGGCCATCGCCAGCAACGACGAAGCCGCGCTGCTGCAGGGCCAGGCCATTGCCGCCGGTGTGGAATACGCCCGCGAGCTGGGCAACCTGCCGCCGAACTACTGCACCCCGGCCTACCTGGCCGAATCCTCGGTCAAGTTCGCTGCCGAGCACGACGGTGCCGAAGCCGAGATCCTGGACGAAGCACAGATGGAAGCGCTGGGCATGGGCTCGCTGCTGGCCGTGGCCCGTGGCTCGGCCAACCGGCCCAAGCTGGTGGTGCTGAAGTGGAGCAATGGCGGTGACGCCAAGCCCTACGTACTGGTCGGCAAGGGCATCACCTTCGACACCGGCGGCGTCAACCTGAAGACCCAGGGTGGCATCGAGGAAATGAAGTACGACATGTGCGGTGGCGCCAACGTCATCGGCACCTTCGTCGCCACGGTCAAGGCCAAGCTGCCGTTGAACCTGGTGGTGGTCGTCCCGGCGGTGGAAAACGCCATCGACGGCAACGCCTACCGTCCGTCCGACGTGATCACCTCGATGTCGGGCAAGACCATCGAAGTGGGCAACACTGACGCCGAAGGCCGCCTGATCCTGTGCGATGCACTGACCTATGCGCAGCGCTTCGAGCCGGCCGCGCTGATCGACGTTGCGACGCTGACCGGCGCCTGCATGGTGGCCCTGGGCCACCAGACCGCCGGCCTGATGAGCAAGCATGACGATCTGGCCAACGAACTGACCGCCGCTGGCGAGAACGTGTTCGACCGGGCCTGGCGCCTGCCGTTGTGGGACGAGTACCAGGGCATGCTGGATTCCAGCTTCGCCGACGTCTACAACATCGGCGGCCGCTGGGCCGGCGCCATCACCGCTGGCTGCTTCCTGTCACGCTTCACCGAAGGCCAGCGCTGGGCGCACCTCGACATCGCCGGCGTGGCCAGCGATGAAGGCAAGCGCGGCATGGCCACCGGTCGCCCGGTCGGCCTGCTGACCCAGTGGCTGCTGGATCGCGTTGCCGGCACCGCCGGGAATTGAGAAAAGGGAATCGGGAGTGGGCAGAAGCCAAGCTCCTGATACCTTGCCGGCGCGCAGACATGTGGTCGCGCGCCGCTGTTCCCTTTCCCCGTTCCCCACTCCCGATTCCCAAAGACTATGCGTGCCGACTTCTACCTGATTGCCAAGCCGCGCTTTCTCACCGAGCCACTGAAGCTGGTGTGCGAACTCGCGCGCAAGGCCAACGATGGCGGCCTGTACACGCTGGTACTGGCCCGTGACCAGGCCCAGGCCGAGGAGTTGGACGAGTTGCTGTGGTCGTTCGACCCGGACGCCTACATCCCGCACCAGATCATCGGTGAGGACGTGGACGAGGAAGAGGCCATCGTGCTGATCGCCACGCCGGGCGCCGAAGCACCCGAGCGCCCGCTGGTGATCAACCTGCGCGACGAGCCCTACCTCGGTGCGTGCGATCGCGTGCTGGAAGTGGTGCCGGCCGACCCAGCCGCACGTGAACCGCTGCGTGAGCGCTGGCGCCAGTACAAGGCCGCTAACTACACGCTCAACAAATACGACATGTGAGTGAAGCCGGGAATAGGGAGTGGAGAATCGAGAATGGAAAACCGCCTCCCTCCGATCTTTCCCAGAGTCCGTTCAACAGGTTCAACATGCTGCACCATGAAGTGCGACATGCTGCACCTACCGGGAACATGGAGCCGGGAATGGGGAAACGACTCCCCACGCTGCCGTCCCTGACCCATTCCCTATTCCCCAGTCTCTATTCGCCATCTTATGAATCAACTCGCCTCCAGCTACGACCCGAAAACCTTTGAAACCGCGCTCTATGAGTCGTGGGAGAAAGCCGGCCTGTTCAAGCCGTCCGGCAAGGGCGAGCCCTACACCATCCTGCTGCCGCCGCCGAACGTCACCGGCACCCTGCACATGGGCCACGCCTTCCAGCAGACGCTGATGGATGCGCTGATCCGTTACCACCGCATGCGTGGCTACGACACGCTGTGGCAGGTGGGTACCGACCACGCCGGCATCGCCACCGAAATGGTGGTCAGCCGCAACCTGGCGCTGGAAGGCAAGGGCGAAACCCGCGACTCGCTGGGCCGCGATGGCTTCATCGACAAGGTGTGGGAGTGGAAGGCACATTCGGGCAACGTGATCGAAGGTCAGATGCGCCGCCTCGGCACCTCGGCTGACTGGTCGCGCAGCACCTTCACCATGGACGCTGGCCCGAGCGAGGCGGTGATCGAGTCCTTCCTCCGTTGGCACGAGCAGGGCCTGATCTACCGTGGCCAGCGCCTGGTCAACTGGGACCCGGTGCTGAAGACCGCCATTTCCGATCTGGAAGTGGAGAGCGTGGAAGAAGACGGCTTCATGTGGTCGATCGCCTATGCGCTCAACGACGGTGCCAGCTATGAGCACGTCGAAGTGGACGCCGACGGCGTCGAAACCCTGCGCGAGACCCGCAATTATCTGGTCGTCGCCACTACCCGTCCGGAAACCCTGCTGGGCGATACCGCGGTGATGGTGCATCCGGAAGACAGCCGTTACGCGCACCTGATCGGCAAGAGCGTGACCCTGCCGCTGACCGGCCGCAGCGTGCCGGTGATCGGCGACGATTACGTCGACAAGGCGTTCGGCACTGGCGTGGTCAAGGTGACCCCGGCGCACGACTTCAACGATTACCAGGTCGGCGTGCGTCACAGCCTACCGATGATCAACCTGTTCACCACCACAGCCACGCTCAACGAAAACGCCCCGGTGCAATACCGCGGGCTGGACCGTTACGCGGCACGCAAGGTGATCCTGGCCGAACTGGAAGACCTCGGCATTCTGGTCGAAACCAAGGCGCACAAGCTGCAGGTGCCGCGCGGCGACCGTACTGGCCAGGTGATCGAGCCCTATCTGACCGACCAGTGGTTCGTGAAGATGGACGGGCTGGCCAAGCGCGGCCTGGAACTGGTCGAGAACGGCAGCATCAAGTTCGTGCCGGGCAACTGGATCAACACCTATCGCCATTGGATGGAGAACATCCAGGATTGGTGCATCAGCCGCCAGCTGTGGTGGGGCCACCGCATTCCGGCGTGGTTCGACGAGGCAGGCAACTGCTACGTCGGCCGCAACGAAGCCGAAGCCCGCGCCAAGGCCAGACTGGCTGACGACGTGCTGCTGACCCAGGACAGCGACGTGCTGGAGACCTGGTTCTCCTCGCAGCTGTGGCCGTTCTCCACCCTGGGCTGGCCGAATGAAGCGGCGATGGCCGAGCGCGGCTTCGACCGCTACCTGCCGTCGAACGTGCTGATCACCGGCTTCGACATCATTTTCTTCTGGGTTGCCCGCATGATCATGGCCACTGACAGCTTCACCGGCCAGATCCCGTTCAAGGACGTCTACATCACCGGCCTGATCCGCGATGGTCAGGGCCAGAAGATGTCCAAGTCCAAGGGCAATGTGCTGGATCCGCTGGACATCATCGACGGCATCAGCATCGACGACCTGGTTGCCAAGCGCACCCATGGCTTGATGCAGCCGAAGATGGCCGAGAAGATCGAGAAGGCCACGCGCAAGGAATTCCCGGACGGCATCATCGCCCACGGTGCCGATGCGCTGCGCTTCACCATCGCCGCGCTGGCCACCCACGGCCGCGACATCAAGTTCGACATGAGCCGCGCCGAGGGCTACAAGAACTTCTGCAACAAGTTGTGGAACGCCAGCCGCTTCACCCTGATGAACACCGAGGGTGCGAGCTTCACCGGCGTACCGCAGCCGCGCACCGATGCCGAGCGCTGGATTCTGGCGCGCTTGGCCAAGGTCTCGGCCGAAGCACAGCAGCATTACGCCGACTACCGCTTCGACCTGTTGTCGCAGGCGCTGTACGAGTTCGTCTGGAACGAGTTCTGCGATTGGTTCCTGGAACTGACCAAGCCTGCACTCAACGGCGACAACGCCGAGGATGCGGCCAGCACCCGTCATACCCTGCTGTACGTGCTGGAAGCGGTGCTGCGCCTGCTGCACCCGCTGATCCCGTTCGTCACCGAGCAGCTATGGCAGCAGGTGGCGCCGCGTCTTGGCATCAACGCCGAGTCGCTGTCGCTGCGTACCTACCCGACCGCGGAAGAGTTTGCCGGCGATTACGCGCAGGCCGAAGTCGACGTGGAATGGTTCAAGACCATGGTCAGCGCCCTGCGCCGCGTGCGCAGCGAATTGAACGTGCCGCCGTCCAAACAGGTGCGTCTGCTGCTGCAGGGCGGGCAGGCTGCCGACCGCAGCCGCCTCGACCGTTTCGCCTCGCAGCTGCGCTTCCTGCTCAAGCTGGAGAGCATTGATTGGTTGGCCGCTGATGCGGTGACGCCGCCGGCTGCGGCCGCCATCGTTGGCGAACTGAAGCTGCTGGTGCCGCTGGAAGGCCTGGTTGATCTGGATGCCGAGCGTGCGCGTCTGGACAAGGAAATCGCCCGCGTTTCTTCGGAGAAGGACAAGAGCGAGGTCAAGCTGTCCAAGTTCACCGACAAGGTACCGGCAGCGGTGGTCGAGCAGGAGCGTGTGCGTCTGCTTGACTGGAACAGCCAGCTGGCCGGCCTGCAGGAACAGCGCGCGAAGCTGTAAGGCTTGCTGGTTGCTGTTGTGGAAAACGCCGCCTTTGGGCGGCGTTTTCTTTTGTGCGTTGACCATCGAAGGGCAAGGAGCGAAGAGCCCCCTCATCCGCCCTACCGGGCACCTTCTCCCGCACGCGGGAGAAGAGAGTGCAATGCGCCATGCACGTCTACGGGTTGACTGAGTTGCTCGGGCTCAAGCGCGCAGTGCCGATCGCTCAGGGAGCCTGCGGGCCGAACAAATCTGTGCAATCCAATCCCTTCTCCCGCCTGCGGGAGAAGGTGCCCAGAGGGCGGATGAGGGGGCTTTTTGGCTTCTTGCTTTTGAGTTTTGACTTTGCCTCCCCGCAGCCCCCCCCAATCCCAGCTACCCTCCCCAAGCACCCCAACGACAGAACCCAATGTCCCTCGGCATCTTCTGCGCCGTCCTGTTCGCCGCCCTGCTCCACGCCAGCTGGAATGCCATCGTCAAACTCGGCGGCGACAAGCTGCTGACCACGATCCTGGTCACCGGCTGGGCGGCGATCCTGTCCGCCATCGCCCTGCCCTGGCTGCCAGCCCCTGCCGCAGCCAGCCTGCCCTGGCTCGCAGCATCAGCCATCCTGCAAACCGGTTACTACGTATTGGTCGCACGCGCCTATCACAGCGCCGACATGAGCCTGTCCTACCCGTTGATGCGTGGTTGCGCGCCCTTGCTGGTTGCCATCGCCGGCACCTGGCTGTTCAACGAGCACCTGTCTGCCAGCGCCTGGAGCGGTATCGCGCTGATCAGCACCGGCATCCTGTGCATGGCCGGCAGCAGCACCGTCCGCAACATCCGCCTGCCGCTAGGCATCGCCATGGTCATCGCCACTTACACCTTGGTCGACGCACAGGGCGCGCGCCTGTCCGGCAATGCATTGAGCTACACGCTGTGGCTGTTCCTGCTGTCTGGCTTGCCGTTGCCAATCTGGGCGTTGTTCGCCCGCCGCCAGCAGCTGGGCAGTTATCTGCGTGGCAACTGGCAGCGCGGACTGGTCGGCGGTATCGGCACCACGGCGTCCTATGCAATCGCACTGTGGGCGATGACCATTGCGCCCGTCGCGGTGATCGCCGCGCTGCGCGAGACCTCGATCCTGTTCGCGCTGCTGATTTCAGCGCTGCTATTGAAAGAGCACATCAGCCGCAAGCGTCTGCTCGCGGCGGTGCTGATCATCGCCGGTGTAGTGCTGTTGCGACTGACGTAGCCTGAGCAAAGCTCAGAGCGGCGGCATCACGCTGATGTCGTCGTCCACCAGTTCCATCGCCATCACCAGCGCATCTTCGCGTCCGTTTGGCGTCGGGTAATAGCGCGGGCGGCGGCCAATCTCGTTGAAGCCTTCGCTGTGGTACAGCGCGATGGCCGAGGTATTGGACGGCCGTACTTCCAGGAATACCCGCAACGCGCCACGCTGCCGTGCAACCCGCACCAACTCGCGCAGCAAACGCCGGCCGTGACCACGCGACTGACACAGCGGGTCAACACAGACATTGAGTACGTGCGCTTCATCAACGGCGATGCTGAGCACGGCGTAGCCGACAATACCGTCATCCTGCACCAGCACCCGGCAGGGATAGTCAGCACGCAGGCAATCCTGGAAGATGCCGCGCGTCCACGGGAACGGATAGGCGCGCAGCTCCACTTCCATCACCGCATCCAGGTCCCCCTCGTGCATGGGACGCAGGACCGACCCCAGCGCGGTCATTGCCGTGCTTTCCGCCGCAAGCTGCGCAGCTGTGGCCACAGGGCACGCTTGGCGGCCGGATCGGCACGCAGCTGGGCCAAGGGCCAGCTGTCCATCAGCGCCCGCGTTTCCGGCTCATTGGGATTGCAGCCAGAAGCACGCAACAAGGCGATCTGCAGGCGGTCGGGCATCCCCAAGCCGCCGCTGCGACGAACACCACCCGGTGTAGCTGCAGCAAATACCGGCGCAGGTGCGGTGCTCGGTGCCTGCGGTGCCTTTGCGGCCATTTCACGCGGCGGGGCAACAGCAACCGACTTGGTCACCGCAGGTTGCGGCTGCGCTGCCAACTCCACCGCTACCGTAGCGGTGTCAAAGGCTGGCGCAGCCACGGCAGGCGGCGCATCCAGCGCGCCGCCTTCAAGATAAACGGTGTAGCCCATCGCCTGCAGCCATGCCTGCTGCTCAGCGGTCCACACCGGTTCGGGCGAGAAGCCGATCACTGCACCTTGCCGGCCGGCTGCCGCCAGCGTTGCAGCGCCCACATCACCGGGCCGGACAGCGCATAGATCACGCCAACCGCCAACAAGGTGCGCGCTGGGTCCAGCACCACGATCGAGATGATGATCGGCACCAGCGCCAGCACCACGAACGGCACGCGCTCAGAACGCGGGCCCTTCTCGCTGCCACCCTTGAAGCTCCAGAAACGGACCCGGCTGACCATCAGCAGACCAGACACGATGGTGACACCCAAGGCCACATAGCGCAGCTCCTCGCCACTCCAGGCCGAGTCGCCATCGGCGAAGGCCCAGACGAAGGACATCATCAAACCGGCCGCAGCCGGACTGGCCAGGCCTACAAACCAGCGCTTGTCGACCGTGCCCACCTGGGTATTGAAGCGGGCCAGACGCAGCGCTGCGCAGGCCGCATACAGGAAGGCCGCCGACCAGCCGACCCGGCCCAGCACGTCGCCGTCAAACTTCAGTGAGGACAGCGCCCAGTGGTACATCACCAGCGCCGGCGCCATGCCGAAGCTGACCAGATCGGCCAGGGAGTCGTATTGCACGCCGAATTCGCTGGTAGTGCCGGTCAAACGCGCAACCCGGCCGTCCAGCCCGTCCATCACCGCCGCAACGAATACGGCGACGCTGGCGTGGACGAACTGCCCGTTGGAGGCGGCAATGATCGCGTAGAACCCGGCAAACAGGCCGGCGGTGGTAAACAGGTTCGGGAGCAGGTAGATGCTGCGCGAACGCGGTGGTGGTCTCAGTTCGTCCATACCGACCAGTTTAATCGACTTGCCAGCCACGTCACCGGGTGCTGCAATCGCTTCCTGCCCTGTTCCGGTGCCTGGAGTTGTCATGTTCACCCTGCCACGCCTCTGCTGCCTGCTCCTGCTCAGCACCGCTGCCACCGCCAGCGCCGCCAATCTGTACAAGTGGAAGGACGCCAATGGCGTCACCCAGTACTCCGAGCGGCCGCCGGCCGGCAAGCAGTACGAGACCCGCCGCATCACCGCCAGCGGCGCATCTGTCGCCGAGCCAGTGGCTGCGGCCGAAGCCGGCGAATCCGAACAGTGCCTGGGGGCGCGCAAAAATCTGGATTTACTGAACGGCAGTGGCCCGGTCACTCATGGCGTTGGTGCCGATGGCAAGCCAGGCGCTCCGCTGGATGACGCCCAGCGCGCGGCGCAGAAGCAGCTGGCCGAGGCGGTAGCTGCGGTCTATTGCAAGTCTGCCCCCAACAAATAAGCCTTCAGAGCTGCTGGGTTGTGCGGTTGTGGGAGCGGCGTAAGCCGCGAAGCTCATGGCCCCGCGATTGCCAGCGTTGTCCAGCAACCAGAGTTTCCCGGTTTCCAAGGCGTTGGCCGGGCGCTGGGAAGGCCCCTGCCGAGCATGGCCGGGAACTACAGCTGGCGCACGCAGATCGCCCTAGCTCGATTGCGCCGGTGCGAGTGGGCTGCAAGGCTGGCAAAATAGGGGATCGTCCGTTTTGCGAAGCCCCCTGCCATGCGTCTTTCCCGCTTCCACCTGCATACCACCAAGGAAACCCCTGCCGACGCCGAGCTGGTCAGCCACCGGCTGATGCTGCGCGCGGGCATGATCCGCAAGCTGGCATCGGGCCTGTACACCTGGTCGCCGCTGGGCCTGCGGGTGCTGCGCAAGGTGGAAACCATCGTCCGCGAGGAAATGAACCGCGCCGGTGCGGTGGAACTGCAGCTGCCGACCATCCAGCCCAAGGAACTGTGGGAAGAAACCGGTCGCTGGCAGAAATTCGGCGGCCAGCTGCTGAAAATCAAGGACCGCAAGGAGCAGGAATACTGCTACAGCCCCACCGCCGAGGAAGCCATTACCGACTTCGCGCGCCAGGAGCTGTCCAGCTACAAGCAGCTGCCGGTCAACTTCTACCAGGTGCAGACCAAGTTCCGTGACGAAATCCGTCCGCGCTTCGGGGTGATGCGCGCGCGCGAGTTTCTGATGAAGGATGCGTATTCCTTCCATCTGGACGACGCCAGCCTGGTCGCCGAATACGAGAACATGAAGGCCGCCTACACCCGCATCTTCACCCGTCTGGGGCTGGAGTTCCGCGCAGTGCAGGCCGATTCCGGCGCGATCGGCGGTGACGCTTCGCAGGAATTCCACGTGATCGCCGATTCCGGCGAAGATGCCCTGGTGTTCTCCACCGGCTCGGACTACGCCGCCAATGTGGAAGCGGCGATTGCCGCTGATCCGGCAGCGCGCGCCGCCGCCAGCGAAGAACTGCGCAAGATCGACACTCCTACCCAGAAGACCTGCGAAGAAGTGGCCGCGCTGATGGGTATCGCCCTGCTGCGCACGGTCAAATCGATCGCGGTTATGACCACCGAAAATGAATTCGTGCTGGCCCTGGTTCGTGGCGACCACGAAGTCAACGAGATCAAACTGGCCAAGGTGGCTGGCCTCAATGATTACCGTATGGCCAGCGAAGCCGAGATTGCCGATTATCTGGGCAGCGAGCCGGGTTTCCTCGGCCCCTTGAACCCGCGCAAAGCGATCCGCGTGGTCGCTGACCGCGAAGTGGCGGCAATGGCTGACTTTGTGGTCGGTGCCAATGAGAAAGGTCTGCATATTGCCGGCGTCAACTGGGGCCGCGACCTGGCCGAGCCGGAAGTCGCAGATATTCGCAACGTCGTCGCCGGTGACCGTGCGCAGGACGGCGGCGAACTGAAGATTACCCGTGGTATTGAAGTCGGCCACGTATTCCAGCTGGGCCGCCAATATGCGCAGGCGCTGAAAGCCACCGTGCTGGATCAGAACGGCAAGGCCGCGGTGATGGCGATGGGCTGCTACGGCATTGGCGTGTCGCGCATCGTCGCCGCTGCCATCGAACAGAACCACGACGACGCCGGCATTATCTGGCCGGTCAGCATGGCACCGTGGCAAGCCGTGGTATGCATGATCAACCCGAAGCAGGACCCGACGGTGACCGCAGCCGCCGAAGCGCTGCTGGCCGAACTGCAGGCCGCCGGCGTTGATGCCGCGCTGGATGACCGCGGCCTACGCCCGGGCCAGATGTTTGCCGACATGGAACTGATCGGCATTCCGCACCGCATCGTGGTATCCGAGCGTGGCCTGGCTGCGGGCACCGTTGAATACCGCGCACGCAGCGCCAGCGAAGCGGAGAATCTGGACCAGGCCACGGTGATCAGCAAGATCATCGGTTGACGTTGATTGCTTATAACGCCGGGACATCGTCCCGGCGTTTTCATTTGCAGATAACATCGAAAACGCTATTAATCTGTCATTACCGCGACCAGCCCGGTATGCTTTGCTGCGCTGCCACGGAATGGCATACACCCCCAACCCATTATCCGGAGTAGTTACTCGATGAGTATTGATCTGTCCCAGCTGTCGGCCAAAGAACTGGCCGTTCTGATCCGCGATGCACAGAAGCGCAAGACCGTTGTCGCCAAGCGCCAGCCCATCGCCAAGGCCCGCGCCCTGGTTGCCGCCGCGGCCAAGAAAGCTGGCTATACCGTCGAAGAGTTGTTCGGCACCGGCGCTGCGGTTGCAGTGAAAGCCCCGCGTGGCGCCAAGGCCAGCAAGGGCGCTGCCAAGACCGGCCGCAAGCTGCCGAAGGTTGAGCCGAAGTACCGCAACCCGGCCAATGCAGCTGAAACCTGGACCGGCCGTGGCAAGCAGCCGCGCTGGCTGGCCGAATACACCAAGGCCGGCCGCAAGGTTGAAGATTTCCTGATCCAGAAGTAATTAATCTGGAATATGGATTACAAAACGCCGGCAATTTGCCGGCGTTTTCTTACTGTATTTTTGGCAACCACAGCAGTTACAGATTCTTGCGCGCCGGCACCAGCAGATTGCCGAACAAAAGACCTGCCACCAGCGCCATCACCACATTGACCACGGTCAGCAGCGCCGATTCGCCAGCGCTGACATTCTGCTGCTGGATCAGGCTCAATACCCCGCGCAGGCTGGTGCTGCCGGGCACCAGCATAATGATGCCGGGCAAGCGGATGATCGCGCCTGGGCGCTGCACGATGCGTCCAAACAGATTGCCCGCGGCAGTCACCGCCATCGCAGCGAGAAAGATGCCGGCCGGTGCGCCCCACAGCTGGCCGCCATAGCGGGAAATCGCGTAACCTGCCACCGAGGCGGCCATTACCCAGAGGTAATCGCGCCTGCTGGCCCGAAACAGCATGGCAAAGGCGAATGAGGCGACCAACACCGAGCCCCACTCCACCCAGTTGGACTGCGGCCGCGAGGCACGGATGATCGGTTCCAGGCCGATCGAATTGGCGATGGTCACCGCGATCATCGCGCCCACCGTGAGTTTCATGATGGTGGTCAGCGCGCCGGCGAAACGCGCCGTGCCCGATACCCAATGCCCGCTGGCCAGTTCATTGACCGAGTTGGTCAGCGCCATGCCGGGCAACAGCACCACCAGCGAGGCAATGATGGTGGAATTCATGTTCAGCGGCCCAATGAAACTGGCCACCAACACCGCCACAAAACCTGCCAGCAACGCCGCCAGCGCTTCGCCGGCTTCGCGGGTGGCGACGCGGCGGTCGGTATAGAACAGCATCAGACCGATCAGCAGACCGGTAATGCCGGCGGTGGCAATATCCAGCCACGGCAGCCGCCACAGACCGGCCACGCCGGCCGAGCCCAGGGTGAACGAGGCCAGCAACTGGATCTTGCTGCGCAGGCCGCCGTCCTTGTCGAGCTGGCGCAGCGCGGTATGCCCCTGCGCGATCGACATCTGCCCGGCAGACACGGCATCGGCGATCTGATCGGCCATGGCCAATTTGTGCAGATTGGTATCGCCTGGCCCCAAGCGGATCACCCGGGTGATGTCGCTGGAACCGATGGCGCGGGTCGGGTCGCTGAAACTCAGGATCAAACCGGTCGGGTTCGACCACGGCTCGCAATCCAGATCGAGCTGCTGCGCCAAGGCCACCACCGCCGCCTCCAATCGCTGGGCGGTTGTGCCATAACTGTGCAGACGCCCAGCCATCTCCGAAACGAAGGCCACACGTTGCGCGTAGGTAGCGCGATTGGAAGCAGTGGCCGGGGCGGCGGCAATGGTTTCGGCAGACATGGCCGCTAGTATCACCTGAAGCGGAGGAAATACTCATCCGGCTTGAAGGGCTGGCGGGTTATTCTCCGTAGCCAATGGTCACCATGAAAGACATTCCCCCACCCCACTGCGTACTTCCCCCCGATGCGGATGGCCTGCTCAGGCTTTCCGGCAACTGGACATTGGCCACCGCGCTGCACTCGAGCGAGGTACTGCATGCCCAGACCGGAGCGGTAACCGGCATCGATGCGCGCAATATCGACCGGCTGGATTCGGCCGGGGTACTGCTGTTGCTGCGCTACGCACACAAGTTGGGGCTGCCGGATGATGCGCTGCAGTTCCGTACCGACCATCAGGCACTGGTCTGCACCATCGAGGAAGTCGCCGATGAACGGCCCAAGCCGCAACGCGATTTCGGCGTGGCAGCGGCCCTGGATCGACTGGGTCGCTCGGTACATGCGATTGCCGACAACGTGGTGGTGCTGGTCAACTTCCTCGGCGAGAACCTGGCCAAGATGGCGCGGCTGCTACGCCAACCACGGCGCTTCCGGCTCACTGCTGCGGTCAACCAGATGGAAGAAGTCGGCCTGAACGCGGTGCCGCTGGTGGCCTTACTGTCCTACCTGGTGGGCGCGGTGATCGCCTTCCTCGGCTCCACCATCCTGCGCGACTTCGGCGCCGAGATTTACGTGGTGGAGTTGGTCTCGATTGCGTTCCTGCGCGAGTTCGCCGTGCTGCTTACCGCCATCGTGCTGGCCGGCCGTACCGCCAGCGCGTTTACCGCGCAGATCGGCGCGATGAAGGCACGCGAGGAGATCGACGCCATCCAGACCCTGGGCTTGGATCCGATCGATCTGCTGGTACTGCCCCGGGTGGTGGCGCTGCTGATCATGTTGCCGCTGCTGACCTTCGTGGCGATGATCGCCGGCTTGGCTGGCGGCGTTACCGTGGGCGCCTTCGATCTGGGCATCCCGCCACAGATGTATCTGGCGCGCATGCACGACACCATCGAGGTGCGGCACATGCTGGTTGGGCTGTCCAAGGCACCGGTGTTCGCACTGATCATCGCCCTGATCGGCTGCCTGGAAGGCTTGAAGGTGGAAGGCACGGCACAGTCGGTTGGCGAACGCACAACATCCAGCGTGGTGCAGACGATTTCGCTGGTCATCATCCTCGACGCGCTGGCCGCGTTGTGGTTCATGCACATGGGCTGGTGAGGCGATGCGCACGATGGAAGACGCCAACACCGACGACACCAACCTGGCCATCCGCGTACGCGGCTTGGTCAATCGCTTTGGCAGCCAGACCGTGCACGACGGCCTGGATCTGGACGTGCGGCGGGGCGAGATCCTCGGCGTGGTCGGCGGCTCGGGCACCGGCAAATCGGTGTTGATGCGCTCCATCCTGGGCCTGCGCACGCCCGATGCCGGGCAGATTGAAGTGCTGGGCGTGGATGCGCGCTCGAACAACCCTGCCGACCGCCTGCGCATCGAGCGCAATACCGGCGTGCTGTTCCAGGACGGCGCGCTGTTCTCCTCGCTGACGGTTGGCGAGAACGTGCAGGTGCCATTGAAGGAACATCACCCCGAGCTCAGCGAGCGCTGGCACTACGAGCTGGCCTTGTTGAAAGTGAAGCTGGCCGGGCTGCCCGCCGACGCCATCAACAAACTGCCCTCGCAGCTCTCCGGCGGCATGCGTAAACGTGCCGGGCTGGCCCGTGCGCTGGCCTTGGACCCGCCCTTGCTGTTCCTGGACGAACCCACCGCCGGCCTCGACCCGATTGGTGCGGCCGCGTTCGACCGCCTGATCAAAACCCTGCAGGAAGCCCTGGGCCTGACCGTCTTCTTGATCACCCACGATCTGGACACGCTCTACGCCATCTGTGACCGCGTCGCGGTGCTGGCTGACAACAAGGTCATCGCCAACGCACCCTTGCCTGACATCGAACAACTCGACCATCCGTGGATACGCGAGTACTTCCACGGCCCCCGCGCCCGCGCCGCGCGCGGCCTCCAGCACGAGCCCGCCTGATATGGAAACCAAAGCCAACTACGTCCTGATTGGTGCCTTCACCCTGCTTATCGGCGTTGCCCTGCTCGCCTTCGGGCTATGGGCGGCCAAATACTCCTCCGACCGCACCTGGCAGGAATACCAGGTGGTGTTCACCGAAGCGGTGACCGGCTTGTCGGTCGGCAGCCCGGTGCAATACAACGGCATCGCGGTGGGCTCGATCACCCAGCTGACCCTGGCCCCGGACGACCCGCGCAAAGTGGTAGCCAAGTTGCGGCTCAACTCCACCACCCCGGTCAAGACCGATACCCGCGCCAAGCTGGCCATCACCAGCCTGACCGGGCCGTCGATCATCCAGCTCAGTGGCGGCACCCCGCAGGCCGCCGCCCTCACTGCAGTGAGCAAGGAGCCGGTACCGACCATCGCGACCATGCCGTCGGCCTTGCAGAACATCACCGACGTGGCCAACCGCGTGGTCGAGCGCATGGACGAACTGCTCAGCGACGACAACGTCAGCAAGATCACCGCCACTCTGGCCCATCTGGAAACCATCAGCGGCGGCTTGGCCGACCGTGACCAAGGCACCCAGGCCTTGCTGGTGGAAGCCCGCGATGCGGCACGCAACCTCAACGTCACCTTGGGTTCGGCCAACGGCGCCATCAAGAATCTGGACGAAAACGTGCTGCGGGAACTGCCGGCGACGATGGACAAGCTCGATACCAGCCTGGCCAAGCTCGACTCGGCCGCCGGCAATGCCGACGCCATCCTTGGCGAGAACCGTGCAGCCATCAACAGCTTCGCCAACGACGGGCTGGCTCAGCTCGGCCCGACCCTGACCGAACTGCGTGGCCTGATCCGCGACCTGCGCCGGGTCAGCGATCGGCTGGAGAACAACCCGGCGCGCTACCTGCTTGGTCGCGACGCCCCGAAGGAGTTCGAACCCAAATGAAGCGCTTCCCCCTGATCAAGCTGTTCGCCCCGGCCTGCCTGCTGGCCTTGGCCGGCTGTTCTGCACTGGCTGGCGGCGATCGCCAATCCACCACCATCTATGCGCCGCAGGTGCGGGTTCAGGCCGATCCGGCATGGCCACAGGTCAGCTGGCAACTGGCCATCGCCAAACCCAGCGCCGCGCGCATGGTCGACAGCCCGCGCATCAGCGTGCGGCCGACGCCTGGCGAGCTGGAGGTCTACCGTGGCGCTACCTGGGCGCAACCGGCCACCGACATCCTGGAAGACACTTTGCTGCGTGGTTTCGAGGATTCGGGAAAGATCGATGCGGTTGCGCGCATCGCCACCGGCATCCGCTCGGACTACAAGCTGACTACCGACCTGCGCCGCTTCGAATCGGACTACCGTGGCGGTGAACTGCCTGCGGCCACCATCGAACTCAACGCCAAGCTGATCCACAGCCTGGATCAACGCGTGGTTGCCGCGCGCACCTTCATCGTCGCCGAACCGGCCGCCAGCGCCGAGATCAGCAGCGTCGCCGCCGCCTTCGAAACCGCGCTGAACAAGACCACCACCGATCTGATCGGCTGGACCCTGCTCAGCGGCCAACGCGACGCGGCACAGCTGCGATCTGGCGGAAAGTAAGATTGATGCGCTCGCCCGACACCCGCGCGGTCTTGGGCAGCGCATGCTGATAGTCGCGCTGGCAATGCCCGCGCATCAGCAGCAGGTCGCCGTGACCGAGCAGGAACTCGAACTTCTGCGCAGGATCATCGCGACGCCGCAGTAGAAAGCGCCGCGGTGCCCCAAGACTCAGCGAGGCGATCAACGGCGTCGGCCCCAATTCAGGCTCGTCATCGCTATGCCAACCCATGCTGTCGCGGCCATCGCGGTAACGGTTGAGCAGCACGCTGTTGAAGCTGCCAGCACAGGCCTGCTGCAGTTGTTCGCGCAATTCCAGCAGTGCCGGCGCCCACGGGTGCGGAAGGAAATCCGCGCCCGAATAGCGGTAATGCGCATCGGCATCGCCCATCCAGCAACTCAGCCGTGGGGAGTCCAGCCAGCGCCCGAACATGCGGATACGGTGCACCTGCCACGACGCATCACCGATCAGCGCCTGCAACAAGCGATCCGCATCAGCAGCAACCAGCCAGCCGGGGTGAAAGCGGACAACCACGTCGGGCAGGTCTCGTGGGCAGGCCATCAAAGCACACTATCATGGTGGCGCCGCGCCGATGCCCCGGCGCGGCCCGAATCCCGAAAATACATATTCGCCATACCTGCTAGATGGACGCTCAATGCCCACAAGGCTACCCGCTTACCCCCCGTCAACCTGCTTCTGTGTTACCGCATCAGGGCGACCGCAGGGATGAAGCACTATCTACAAGCCGCACGCCACTCCATTCTCCTGCACGGCGGCGGCATCCGCGGTCTTTGGGCAATCCTGCGTAGAGCACAAAAGATCATCGCAGCAATGGGACTCGGTGGTCTGCTCAATCGCCTGCACTCAGCCAGCACGACCCGCCCGGCTGTCGCGGATGCGGCTGACCAGTTCCTGCTTCCCGAGCCCGTGCCTTTGACGGACTTGGACTTGCGTGTCGGGGTCATGGCACATGTGTTCTATCCGGACCTGATAGACGAGTTCAGCGCGACGTTACAGCACATGCCAGTACCGTTCACGCTACTGGTGTCGGTCATGGACCAAGCCGCCGCTGATCAAGTCAACGACCGGTTGGGCGCGCTGCCCAATGTACGAACGCTGATGGTGAAAATCGTCGAGAACCAAGGGCGCGACATTGCCCCGTTCCTGATCAACTTCCATGAGCAGATACTGGGTCTGGACGTGGTAGCCCATATCCACACAAAAAAATCGTTGTACACCGGGCACGAACAACAGGACTGGCGCCAATACCTGTTTAGGAGGCTGTTCGGCTCGCGCGAGCGAACCGGGTGGATCCTGGGCATGTTCCAGGCAATGCCTTCACTTGGCCTGGTCTATCCGGAAAGCTACCGCAGCGTTCCGCTATGGGCACATACGTGGCTGAGCAACAAGACAGTCTGTGACGATCTGGCTGCTCGCTTGGGCTTTTCGCTGGAGCCGAATCGCTACATAGATTTTCCTGCCGGCTCCATGTTCTGGGCACGAGTAGCTGCCTTGCGGCCACTCTTCGACCTGCAACTGAAACTGCAGGATTTCCCCATCGAGCAGGGGCAAGTGGATGGCACCCTGCAACACGCGGTCGAACGACTATTCGGGCAGGTTTGCCGTCACCAAGGATTCTCCCTCGGAATTCTTCCGGCTGACGGTGCACTGGCGCTTGCCGCCGAGGGACAGCGCAATGTTGCTGCTGCACTCGAACTGCCCATAGCACAGCGCCTACAGTTGGCGGCATTGGATGCGACCACTCTCAGTGTTGATGTGTTCGATACGCTTGTTGTTCGCCCCTTTCTGACGCCGACTGCGTCCCGTGCACACCTGTCTTGGCGCATTGAACGGAAATTTGGCGTCAAGGACTTCGCCTACCACCGCGAAGCAGCAGAGAGCCGCCTGCGCACTACCTTGCGACGCGACCCGACACTGCATGAGATCCACCAGCAACTGTTGGACCATCTGGATCTGGCGCACCTGCAACCAGGCACGCTGATGCAAGCTGAATTGGATCACGAGCGGCAGCAGCTGCGTCCACGATCAGGGGTACTCGATGCGCTGAAGAGTGCGTGCCAAGCACAGCAGATCGCCCTGTCGGATATGTACCTGACCCACGCCGATATGCAACAGGCACTGCCTGCAGAAGTGACCACCGCGCTTACACAGTGGTTTATTTCGTGCGAAACCAACCTGCGCAAGGACGACCTGCAAAGCTGGCCGCAACTGGCGGAAAAACGCGGCATCGACATTTCTCGTTGGCTGCATGTTGGCGACAACGAGCACGCTGACGTGCAGTTGCCACAGCTGGCTCAGCTTTTGACACCGGTGCATGTGTTGCGGCCGGCAGCCTTATTGGATGCCATCCCTGCGCTGCGACCACTTCGCCATCCTGACGGGGCCAGCGCCGCTTGGCCGGAGCAGTTCTGGCGGGGACTGCTGGCCAATCGTTTTGCGACAATCCTTGATGCTGCACCAGAACGCCTTCGTGGGCGTCCACAACTGAATGCCGAAGATCTGGGCTACGTTGTGCTTGGGCCGCTGCTGTTGGATTTTCTGCTGGCGATGTTGCGGGCGGCTGCACGTCATCAGGCCGCCAGCCTGCTGTTCCTGAGTCGAGAGGGTTATCTGCTCGAGCAAGCATTTGCGCGTCTCCGTCCGTTTCACGCACAGGCGAAACAGCTACATGCAACCTACTTTCTCGCCTCGCGCCGGGCAACATCCCTGCTCCCAATCCACCAAGCTGCAGACCTTGGCTTTTTGTTGGAGGGTGCATTCAACGGCACCCTCGAGGAACTGCTGCGGGCGCGTGTCGGCCAAGACGCGATCGCCGCCGTGGCCGCGGTGGATACCAGTCTGTTGGGTCGAAATATTTTCCTGCCAGAAATGGCGGACACCGTTGCTGGTTGGTTGCAACCTGCCGCGTCCGCGCTACTGGAGTTGGCAGCAGAAGCGCGCGATAGATACCACGCCTATTGGGCCGCACCAGACAAGGGCGGCACCGCCATGGTCGTGGATATCGGCTACGCAGGTACCATTCAACGCAACCTTGCGCACATTCATCAATGCTCCTTGGGCGGGTATTACTTCGCGCTGCGTAACCGCGCCCACCAATTGGAGCAGAGCGGCTGGGCCGAGGCGCGCTATTTCGATGGTCGGCAAGGCGCAGAAGACTGCGACTCACCCATCCTCGTCAACGATCTACTGCTTGAAGCCCTGCTCGCCGCGCCCAACGGACAGTTCAATGGCTTTGAGCGTATAGACGATGTCACGTTGAGGCCTTGCTTCGGTCCCATCGAGCTCACGGACAACGGTCTACAGGAGCTTTCGCAAACGCATCAGGGCGCGTTGCAGTTCATCGACGATGCCTGTGCGATGTTGGGCACGGATATCGCCGAGCTGGCACTCGACCCAGCGGGCGTACAACGCCCACTGCAATGCTTGGCCAGCGGACGCTGGGACGCAGATGCCACATTGCAGCACTTGGCGACCGATGACAGTTTTACCGGCCGCGGCAAAGTCGCGGCCGGTATCGCCAGACATTAGTTCCGGAACGGCACGCCGGTTTTTTCTATCAGCTCGTCATTGCTGACACCCGGCGCGACCTCCACCAATACCAAGCCATCAGCGGTCACATCGAAGATCGCCAGATCGGTGATGATGCGGTCAACCACGGCCACACCGGTAAGCGGCAGGGTGCAGTCGGACAGGATCTTGTGCTCGCCATTCTTGGCGGTGTGCTCCATCAGCACCACCACTCGCTGTACGCCGGCGACCAGGTCCATCGCGCCGCCCATGCCCTTGACCATCTTGCCCGGCACCATCCAGTTGGCCAGATCACCTTTGTCGGTGACCTGCATCGCACCAAGGATGGCCAGGTTGATGTGACCGCCGCGGATCATCGCGAACGAATCATGGCTGCCGAAGTAGCTGGCACCAGCGCGTGCGGTGACGGTCTGCTTGCCGGCATTGATCAGGTCGGCATCCACTTCGGCCTCGGTAGGGAACGGGCCGATGCCGAGCAAGCCGTTTTCGGACTGCAGCCAAACATCCATGCCCTCGGGAATGTGATTGGCCACCAGGGTCGGCAAGCCGATACCCAGATTCACGTAGGCACCATCGGTCAGCTCACGCGCGGCGCGCTGCGCCATTTCGTCACGGGTCCAGGCCATCTCAGTTCCCCTCCTGACGCACGGTGCGCTGTTCGATGCGCTTCTCCGGCGTTGCGTTCAATACGATGCGATCGACATAGATACCCGGCAGGTGCACCTGGTCCGGATCGATGGCGCCCACTGCCACGATCTCCTCCACTTCGACCACGCAGACCTTGCCAGCCATTGCACAGGCCGGATTGAAGTTGCGTGCGGTCTTGCGGAACAGCAGGTTGCCGGCTGCATCGGCCTTCCACGCCTTGACCAGTGCTACGTCGGCCTTGAGCGCGGTTTCCAGCACATAGTGCTTGCCGTCGATCTCACGGGTTTCCTTGCCTTCTGCAACGATGGTGCCGTAGCCGGTAGCGGTGAAGAACGCCGGGATGCCGGCACCGCCAGCGCGCAGGCGCTCGGCCAAGGTGCCTTGGGGGTTGAACTCCAGTTCCAGCTCGCCGGCCAGGTACTGGCGCTCGAACTCCTTGTTCTCGCCCACGTAGGACGAAATCATCTTCTTGATCTGGCGGGTTTCCAACAACTGGCCGAGGCCAAAACCGTCGACGCCTGCATTATTGGAGATCGCGGTCAGGCCCTTGACCCCGCTGTCGCGCAGCGCGGCAATCAATGCCTCAGGGATACCACACAGGCCAAAACCACCTACGGCAAGGGTTTGCCCGTCGGCCACGATGCCGGCAAGGGCCTCTGCGGCGCTGGCAAAAACCTTGCCACGCTGCCGGGTCGGGGGGAGATCGCTCATCGCATCACACTCACAGTGCTGAAGATGCCCCTATTCTAGCCATACCGTAAGGGCAACCCACTTGGACCTTCGGCCAGCGCTTTTTTCCCAATTCTGAATTTCCGTCGAGCGCACAGACCGCCAAAAAGCGCGTAGCCGACTAAACTAGGTGATCTTTCACCCAGCAGGATGCATACATGCCCCTTCCCGCGTTCAAGGCCTACGACATCCGCGGCCGCGTGCCTGAAGAGCTCAATGAAGACATGGCCCGCAAGATCGGCAAGGCTCTGGCCGCCGAACTCGACGCTGGCCCCGTAGTGTTGGGCCACGACGTGCGCCTGACCAGTCCTGCACTACAGGACGCACTGGCAGCAGGCTTGCGCGGGGAAGGCCGTGAGGTCATCGATATCGGTCTGTGCGGTACCGAAGAGGTCTATTTCCAGACCGGTCATCTGCAGGCGGCTGGTGGCGTGATGGTCACCGCCAGCCACAATCCGATGGACTACAACGGCATGAAGCTGGTGCGCGAACAAGCGCGCCCGATCAGCTCGGATACCGGCCTGTTCACCATCTCCGATACGGTGGCCGCCGATGCGTCACAGCCGCAGCCTGCACGTGCAGGCCAGACCGCCCAGCATGACAAGACGGCTTACATCCAGCACCTGCTCAGCTACATCGATGCCAGCCAACTCAAACCCCTGAAGCTGGTGGTCAACGCCGGCAACGGCGGCGCCGGCGCCATCGTAGACCTGCTGGCACCGCATCTGCCGCTGGAGTTTGTGCGTATCTGCCACGAACCCGATGGCAGCTTCCCCAATGGCATCCCCAACCCGCTGTTGCCGGAGAACCGCGACATCACAGCCAACGCAGTGCGCGAACACGGTGCCGACTTCGGCATTGCCTGGGATGGCGACTTCGATCGCTGCTTCTTCTTCGACCACAACGGCCGCTTCATCGAGGGCTATTACCTGGTAGGCCTGTTGGCCCAGGCAATTCTCGCCCGCAATCCGGGCGGCAAGATCATTCACGATCCGCGCCTGACCTGGAATACTGTCGAAATGGTGGAAGCTGCTGGCGGCGTGCCAGTGCTGTGCAAGAGCGGCCATGCCTTCATCAAGGAAAAGATGCGCGCTGAAAACGCCGTCTACGGCGGCGAGATGAGTGCGCACCATTATTTCCGCGAATTCGCCTATGCCGACTCGGGAATGATCCCGTGGCTGTTGATTGCCGCACAGGTGTCCAGCAGCGGCTTGTCGCTTGCAGAGCTGGTGGAAGATCGCATGGCGCGCTTCCCATGCAGCGGCGAAATCAACTTCAAAGTTGCCGACGCCAAAGCTGCCGTCGCCCGGGTAATGGCACACTTCGCCTCACAATCGCCCATATTGGATCACACGGATGGCATCAGTGCCGATTTTGGCAACTGGCGCCTCAATCTGCGCAGTTCTAACACCGAGCCATTGCTGCGATTGAATGTTGAGACCAGGGGCGACGCAACTTTGTTGGCTGAGCGCACCACCGAAATCTCCGACCTACTCACTGCCTGAGAAACCACATGACTCATATTCTCCCCGTCATCCTTTCCGGCGGCTCCGGCACCCGTCTGTGGCCCTTGTCGCGCGAGGCATACCCCAAGCAATTTCTGCAACTCGCAGACGCAAACAGCATGCTGCAATCCACATGGTTGCGCGTAGCCGATGTAGCTACACAGGCACCAATCGTTGTGGCCAACGAAGCACATCGTTTTATCGCCGCTGAGCAACTGCAGCAAGCCGGAACCACACCATCGGCCATCCTGCTGGAGCCGGTTGGCCGCAACACTGCACCAGCGATCGCTGCAGCTGCATTGGAGGCTTGCCGGGACGGCACCGACCCGTTGCTGTTGGTCCTGCCTTCTGACCATTTGATCCGAGAAATAACACATTTCCATCGCGCGATCATGGATGCCGCCAGTGTCGCTGAGCAGGGCAAACTGGTTACTTTCGGCATCCAGCCAACCGCACCGGAAACCGGCTACGGCTATATCAAAGCCGTCGCTGGTCAAGGCACGCGGGCAATCGAACGCTTCGTCGAAAAGCCCGACCTGGCAACAGCTCAGGACTATGTCGCCTCCGGCGAGTACTACTGGAACAGCGGCATGTTCATGTTTCGCGCCTCGCGCTACCTGCAGGAGCTGGAGCGCCTGCAGCCACAGATTCTCGCTGCCTGCCGCACGTCGTGGGAAAAAGCGCGCCGCGACAGCGACTTCATTCGCTTGGATTCGGAAGCTTTCAAGACCAGCCCATCGGATTCCATCGACTATGCAGTGATGGAGAAGACAGCAGATGCGGCCGTGGTGCCACTGGACGCTGGCTGGAGTGATGTCGGCTCCTGGACGGCACTGCGCGATGTCTCCAAGCAGGATGCAAACGGAAACGCGCATCGCGGTGATGTCATTGCCATCGATTGCCATGACACGTTCGCTTACGGTGAGCGCCTGATCGCGATGGTTGGGCTTGACGATGTGATCGTTGTCGAGACCGACGACGCGTTGCTGGTCGGCAAATCTGATCGCATGCAAGAAGTGAAGGACGTCGTCGCACGCCTGAAGGCCGATGGTCGCAGCGAGGCCACTTGGCACCGCAAGGTCTATCGCCCGTGGGGCGCCTATGACTCCATAGACAACGGCGCGCGCTTCCAGGTCAAGCGCATCACCGTCAAACCCGGCGGCACCTTGAGCCTGCAGATGCACCATCACCGCGCCGAACATTGGATCGTGGTCAGTGGTACTGCAGAAGTAACCCGGGGCGATGAAGTGTTGCTGCTGACTGAGAATCAGAGCACCTATATCCCGCTGGGCGTCACCCACCGCCTGCGCAACCCCGGCAAGCTGCCGCTGGAGTTGATCGAGGTGCAGTCAGGAAGCTATCTGGGTGAGGACGATATCGTGCGCTTTGAAGACACCTACGGGCGCACCTGAGGCCGTCAACTAACTGAAAACAAAAACCCCGGGGAAACCCGGGGTTCTCTTTTATCGGCCCTGATCCGGCGATGCTTCACCACGCATGAAACCGCGCATTAAGTTTTCGCGATCTCACCCATCACATGCCGCAAACCTTCCTGCCAAGCTGGCAGCGTAATACCAAGATCCTGCTGCAGCTTGCGATTATCCAGTACCGACCAAGCCGGACGCGCCGCAGGTGTTGGATACTCTGCACTGGATATCGCCTGCACATCCGGCACCTTGGCCAGCACCCCCATAGCCAGCGCCTCAGCGAAGATCGCTTCGGCGAAGCCATGCCAACTGGTCCGCCCAGATGCCGTCAGATGCCAAGTCCCCGACAACTGCCCAGAATGTTGTAGGGCTTGTGCGGTGACATCAGCGATCAAGGCTGCCGAGGTTGGAGTACCAATCTGATCTGCCACTACCCGCAGTTCGTCACGGCCGGCGCCAACGCGCAGCATCGTGCGCAGGAAATTACCGCCGTGCGACGCATACACCCACGCGGTGCGGAAAATCAGATGACGACCACCGGCCGCACGCACGGCAACTTCGCCATCGCGCTTGCTTGTGCCATAGACACCCAGCGGCTCAGTCGCCTCGTCTTCAACATAAGGCGCCACGCCCTGACCATTGAACACGTAGTCGGTGGAGTAATGCACCAGCGGCACGCCATTCGCCGCACACCACTGAGCGATCACTCCTGGCGCCTGCGCGTTGGCCCGGAACGCAGCCTCCAGCTCCAGCTCGGCCTTGTCCACTGCAGTGTAGGCAGCGGCATTGATCACCACCGAGGGCTGCAACCGGTCCAACAGAACAGGCAGGCTATCAGGTGCATCGAAATCCGCGACCTCGCAGGCACTACCATCTGCTAGTTTGCCGGTGCGCGTAGTGGCCACAATCGGACCGAGTGGAGCCAATGCGCGCAACAACTCCTGACCCACCTGCCCGTTTCCGCCAAAAACCAGCATGGTCATGGCGCGTAAACCGGCAGGCGGTCTGCGGCGATGTCTTTCAGGAACGGCGCGCTCTCATCCTTGGCAGACAAGTTCGGAGCCCTGATAGGCCAATCCACGCCGATTTCAGCATCGTTCCAACGAACCCCGGCATCGAACTCTTTCAGATAGACCTCTGTGCACAAATAGCTGAACACCGCGCGCTCGGAAAGCACCGCGAAGCCGTGTGCGAAGCCCTCTGGAATCCAAAACTGGCGCTTGTTTTCCGCGCTCAGAACAACAGCCTCCCACTTGCCGAAGGTCGGTGAGCCACGGCGGATATCCACCGCCACGTCATACACCTCTCCTTCAAGCACACTGACCAGCTTGCCCTGCGGCCGCGGCCACTGGTAGTGGAGACCCCGCAGCACTCCCTTGCTGGAAGCTGACACATTGCTCTGCACGAACTTATCGGGCAGACCCAATGCTTTGAAACGCTCGGAATTCCAGGTTTCGAAGAAGAAACCACGCTCATCACCAAACACAGCCGGCTCAATGACTACGCAACCAGGCATAGTAGTTTCAATAACTTTCACGGAACAATTCCTCGCTGAACAAGCTTCTGCAAATATAGTCCATAGCCATTCTTGGACAGCGGCGCGGCCAATGCCTCCAACTGCTCAGCCGTGATCCAACCAAGGGCGTAAGCAATTTCTTCGGGGCAGCAGACCTGCAAGCCCTGACGGGTCTGGATGGTTTCGATGAAATTGGAAGCCTCCAGCAATGACTGATGCGTGCCGGTATCCAGCCATGCATAGCCACGACCAAGGGCTTCCAACTGCAGCGTACCCTCGTCCAGGTACACCTGATTGAGATCAGTGATCTCCAACTCACCACGCGGTGAGGGCTTCAACGCCGCGGCATAGTCGCTGGCATTTCCATCATAGAAATACAGGCCGGTAACCGCATAGTTGGAGCGTGGATCTTGGGGCTTTTCAACCAGACCGACAACCTTGCCATTTTCGTCAAACTCGGCAACACCATAGCGCTCCGGGTCGTTGACCCAGTAACCAAAAACCGTAGCTCCGCTGGTCTGTGCGTCGGCTCGCTTCAGTACATCGCGCAACCCATGTCCATGGAATATGTTGTCACCGAGCACCAGACAGCTGGGCTTACCGCCGACAAAATCACGGCCGATCAGGTAAGCCTGCGCCAAACCGTCCGGGCTCGGCTGCACCGCATACTGGATGTTCATTCCCCACTGCGACCCATCGCCCAGCAACTGCTGGAACAAAGCCTGCTCATGCGGTGTATTGATGATCAGCACCTCACGGATGCCAGCCAGCATCAGTACGCTGAGCGGGTAATAGATCATCGGCTTGTCATAGACCGGCAGTAATTGCTTGCTGACGCCCTTGGTAATCGGATATAGGCGCGTACCAGAGCCGCCGGCTAGAATAATGCCTTTACGTTGCGTCATAGTTGCTTCCTTGTAAGCCCGCACATCCGCGCGAGCACTGGATAATCGATATCAGGCATCGGTGCCAATGCGCTGCAGGCGATAGCTGCCGTCCAGCACACCATTCACCCACTCCTGGTTATCCAGGTACCAATCCACGGTGAAGCCGATACCCTGCTCGAAGGTGTGCTTCGGTTCCCAACCCAGTTCGTCCTTGAGCTTGGACGCATCGATTGCGTAACGGCGATCATGGCCGGGGCGATCGGTGACATAGGTGATCTGTTCGGTGCGCGGCTTGCCATCCGCGCGCGGGCGGCGTGCATCCAGCAGCGCACAGATCGCCTGTACCACTTCGATGTTCTGCTTCTCGGAGTTGCCGCCAACGTTATAGGTTTCGCCTACCCGGCCCTTGGCCAACACGGTACGGATTGCCTCGCAATGATCGGCAACAAACAGCCAATCTCGCACCTGCTTGCCGTCGCCATAGACCGGCAGCGCCTCACCGGCCAACGCCTTGGCGATCACCAGCGGAATGAGCTTCTCCGGGAAATGGTACGGACCGTAGTTGTTCGAGCAGTTGGTGGTCAGCACCGGCAGGCCATACGTGTGATGGAAGGCACGAACCAGATGGTCGGACGCCGCCTTGGAGGCCGAGTACGGTGAGTTCGGGGCATAGGGCGTGGTCTCGATGAACTTACCGGTCTCGCCGAGCGTGCCGTAGACCTCATCGGTGGACACATGCAGAAAGCGGAATGCACCGGCTTCGTCAACCGGCAACGCTTTCCAATAGTCACGCACCGCCTCCAGCAGACCGAGGGTTCCGACCACATTGGTCTGGATGAAGGCGCCCGGGCCGTCGATCGAACGGTCAACATGACTTTCGGCAGCAAAGTTCAGAACCGCATCGGGGCGGTGCTCGGCCAACAGGCTTGCCACCAGCTCGCGGTCACCGATATCGCCGTGTACGAACAGGTGGTTGGCATCGCCCTCCAAGCTGCCCAGCGTTTTCAGGTTGCCTGCATAGGTCAACGCATCCAGATTGATGATGCGGATGCCCTTTGCTACAGCTTCCAATACAAAATTGCCGCCGATAAAGCCGGCGCCGCCGGTCACAAACCATGTGGTCACGCGTTGTTTCTCCTGATTTACAGCCGCAAAAGCAGCGAACAATTCCTACAAGGATATAACGCCAGAGCCTGTTGAGTTGCACCATTGACAACGAAATCAAGCTTGGCACAATTTGTCCGGACATTTAAATCAAAACAAAGGCCGCCATACGCGTTCGCACGGACCTACCAACCCGGCTAGAATCGAGAAAAATTGCCCCCGGCCCACGCCGGCCCCCATCAGCAACCGAAGGACCCCGCAGCACATGAAAATCCTCGTCGCGTACAAGCGCGTGGTGGACTACAACGTCCGCATTCAAGTCAAGCCGGATGGTTCCGGCGTGGTCACCGATGGCGTCAAGCTCTCGCCCAACCCGTTCGATGAGATCGCTCTGGAAGAAGCCCTGCGTCTGCGCGACAAGGGCATCGCCTCGGAAGTGATCGTGGCCACCATCGCCCCGGCCGACGCCCAGGCGCATCTGCGCAATGGCTTGGCCATGGGTGCCAACCGTGCCATCCACGTGGTCACCGACCAGGCCATCCAGCCGCTGACCGCAGCCCGCACGCTGCTCAAGCTGGTTGAGAAGGAACAGCCGGACCTGGTCATCCTCGGCAAGCAGGCCATTGACGACGATGCCAACCAGACCGGTCAGATGCTGGCCACGCTGTGGGCACGCCCGCAGGCTACCTTCGCCTCCAAGGTCGAGATCGCTGATGGCAAGGCCACGGTCACCCGTGAAGTCGACGCCGGCCTCGAGACGCTGGAAGTCGACCTGCCGGCGGTGATCACCACCGATCTGCGCCTGAACGAGCCGCGCTTCATCAAGCTGCCGGACATCATGAAAGCCAAGGCCAAGCCGCTGGAAACCCTGCAATTGGCAGACCTCGGCGTTGAAGCCGCTGACACGTTCAAGACCACCCAGTACGCCGCGCCGTCCAAGCGCAGCAAGGGCGTGATGGTGAAGGATGCTGCCGAACTGGTAGCCGCACTCAAGCAGAAGGGGCTCTTGTAATCATCCCTGATCAAGAGCCCGGCCATCCCTGGCCGGACTTTCCAATGCCGAAGCCTTGCGCCCCATTTGAAGGAAGTTCCGATGTCTAAAATTCTTGTTATCGCCGAACACCTGGACGGCAAGCTCAACAGCGCCGTCGCCAAGACCGTTTCGGCAGCAGCCGCAGTGGGCGGCGACATCCACGTGCTGGTGCTCGCCGCCGACCCGGCCGCCATCGCTGCCGAAGCGGCACAGATCGCCGGCGTCAGCAAGGTGCTGACCATCGCCAACCCGGCCAATGAGCACGCGCTGGCGCAGGTACAGGCGCCACAGATCGCCAAGGCCGCTGCCGGTTACAGCCATGTGTTTGGCCCGTCCACCACGACTGGCAAGGATCTGATGCCGGCCGTGGCCGCCCTGCTCGGCGTCAACCAGGTCTCGGACCTGATGTCGGTCGAAGGCACCCATACCTTCAAGCGTCCGATCTACGCCGGCAACGCCATCATCACCGTCGAAGCCCCGGCTGACCAGGTGGTCGTGGCTACCGTGCGCGTCGCCTCCTGGCAGGAGGCTGCCAAGGGCAACAGCGCCGCGGTCGAAGCGATCAATGTTGATGCCGCCCTGCCGAGCCACACCCGTTTCATCGCCCTAGCTGCCGGCAAGAGCGACCGTCCGGACCTGCAGAGCGCCAAACGCGTTGTCTCCGGTGGCCGCGGCGTCGGCTCGGAAGAGAACTTCAAGGTGATCTACCAACTGGCAGACAAGCTCGGTGCCGGCGTAGGCGCCTCCCGCGCCGCAGTGGACGCAGGCTACGTGCCCAGCGACATGCAGGTTGGTCAGACCGGCAAGATCATCGCCCCGGAGCTGTACATCGCCGTGGGCATCTCGGGCGCCATCCAGCACCTGACCGGCATCAAGGACGCAGGCACCATCGTCGCGATCAACAAGGACGGCGATGCGCCGATCTTTGAAATCGCCGATATCGGACTGGTGGGAGATCTGTTTACGATTCTGCCTGAACTGGAAGCCACACTCTAAGCAGCGGCCAACAGACTAAGCCATGCTTACGTGGGATGCAGTGTCGAATTCCCGCAATTCAATACCACGCTGATTAGCGGGTTCGGGTTCGTGGTATTGGCAGAACTCGGCGGGCGTAAGCCCGCCAAGGCTGTCGTGAGGCATTCCGGTGTTGTAGTCGGTCAACCACTGCTCCGCCTGTTCGTACACTTCTCCGAGATTGCGGAAAACGTGCATATCCAGCACGCCACGTCGGAAGCTGCCATTGAAGCGTTCGATGAAGCCCTTCTGCATAGGCCGTCCTGGCTTGATGAAATCCAGCTCGATGTTCGTGCGCTCGGCCCATTCCGCCAACGCCAGGACGATGAACCCGGGGCAGTTGTCCAGGCGACGCTTTGCGGAATAGCCGCGCCACGCCGCAATTCGCACCAAGGCGCGGATGACCCGCGTAGCCGGTAACTTCGATGGCCAAAGCCTTGCGGCTGAAATCGTCGACTACGTTGAATGTCCGGAATCGCCGCCCATCCGAAAGTGCGTCGAACATGAAGTCGATCGACCAGCTACCGTTGATCTGCTCGCCAGCAACCAACGGCATCGTGTGTCGGTTTGGAATACGCTTCTTTCCTTGCCGACACAGATCGAGCTTCATCAGGAAATACACACGCCAGACGCGCTTGTGATTCCAGACCAAGCCACGACGGTGAATCAGTTGAAATAGCTTGCCAAATCCGCGCTCTGGAAAACGCTCAGAGAGCTCGGCCAATAGCTTGATCACCCCTTCGTCCCGATCCGGTCGATGGCGGTAGCGTGCTGTTGACCGAGGCATTCCAATCGCCGCACAGGCCCAGCGTTCGCTCCAGCCATGGCGGTCCTGAAGCCAAGCCAAGAGCCGGCGCTTATGCGCCGGGTCTAAAGCTTTTTTGCAATCAGATCCTTCAATGCAAGATTCTCCATCGCCAGTTCGGCATACATTCGCTTGAGCTTTACGCGCTCGGCTTCAACGTCGCGCAACCGCTGCACGTCCGAAGCTTCCATGCCGCCGTACCTGGACTTCGTTACGTAGTAAGTCACATCGGAAATGCCCGGCTCATGGCAAACATCCTTGACCTGCTTTCCAGCCTCTACCTGCTTCAACACCGTAACGAAATGCCGCGCCAGCGCAGACCGTAAGGCGGCTCTAGATTCAGAAGGCCGTCAAACAGGATCAAAGTACGGCGCTGCAGGACGAAAAATCGGGTCCTACAGCGCAGAGATCGACCTGAAAGTTATCGTGTTTACGGCCCGAGGCATCAATTCAAATGCTGGGATCTGCACTCCTGAGCTGGTTGTTCAGCCTTCCTTGATAACAATAGCCCGCGCCGTCTACGCGGCCTCTTCTTTGACAGCCTTTCGTGATTGCGATGCACGACTGGACCAGAGCATCGATGGACGCTCAATAGCGAAGAACAGACCGAGCGAGCAAGCAAAGATTACACCACCACCACCTATCAAAAGCTTCCAGAAGCGTGTCATAGCACTCAGATCATCCGCAATCCAAGCATGGTCTTTTAACGTGTAAAGCAAAGGCATGTGAATGAGATAAATCGAATAACCAAGTACGCCAGCGATGCAGAGCAAAGGCACACGGGAGACCGATGACTTGACTCTGACTGAAGAAAGGCCAACACCAAGAAGGATCATTCCATATCCGACGGCGAAAGGAATAGATTCAAAATAATAGTAAATAAGCGCAGCATCACTGGACTGCGCCATGTAGCGACGCGGATCCGCGTACCCGTGTTCGAGGGATATGCTGCCGAGGATGTACATCGCAATAGCGACAACCGCCATTCCCATCATCAACAAAGCTAGGCCAAAATGAGTCCCCATGAGCCGCTCCTTGTAATGGCGTAAAATCACGCTTACAGAGCAGCCAATTGCAAAATGCGGTAAGTAACCAAAAATCTGGTGACTAAGATTGAACCTGATCACAGTGTCATCGAATGGCAAGCCGAACTGATGCCCCTTGATGAAGTCAATCAGTGAGGGCATCCCGTTTCGTGCCAAGTACAGCCAAATAGCCGTCATGGCGAAACTAATAACCACACCCTGCCACCACCGCTTGTTGTAGAACAACCTTATGACGAACGGCAGGAGCAGGTAGAACAGCATTTCAATCGTCAGGGTCCAAAACGGCGAGGCGACGGAATAGGTCCCAAATGACCATATGAACACCGTTTGCAGAAAGGCAACGTGAGCTACGAAGGTCGCAGCCCCCCACTCACTCCATACCCTCGAGTTCTCAATATAGTGCGGCGTGTACAGTAGCACCACTAGGAACAGCACCAGCCAATACGGCGGTCCTATACGAAGGACTCGAGCCGTCATGTACTCGAAAGTTCTGGGTGGCGGCAACTGCTGGGCATCATTTCGTAAAAAATGGGCGGATAGGAGCATTCCGCTTAGCACGAAAAACAGATCGACACCGGAAGACATCATCACAACGAACGGAGAGAGGTCGATGCTTCCAAGCTCAATACCAGGGGACCCCGCCAACCCCCAAGAGTGCCTAATTAGAATAAAAAGCACCGCAACGCCTCGAATCGCATCGAGATACGGCACATTCTTGTCTGGGAACGGCAGAAGCCGTTGAGCGATTGTCATCTTTGCCATTGCCTATCCAGAAAATAATGCCCACATGAAAGGTCTGATATCAAAGCACTAGCGGATCCGGAAGACCGAAAGGCGCGAACTAGTGACCTACAATAACAGCCAGTGCAGCGATAACACGCAAGAAGTCGAAATAACCAGATCCAGCCACTCGCCCCCTTGGAAACTTAAAGTCCGAAATAAGACGACGCCCCTCCCTTTCCGAAATAGACAGAAAGAGAGGAGCGCAGCAGAAAAAATCACTCCCGGCGAAGGTCGTTTACACCATCAGTGGAGTACTCAACACCCGCTCCATCCAGTGGACCCAGAACAGACGAGCCTTTCACTTTGAACACGCGATCAGCCCAATCCTGAGCAGTGGGATTTAGAGTCAGGAGATTAGCTGCGGAATCAAGCGTCCAAGTACCATCGCTATCGAGCACATTATTGTCAACGCGGCCATCAAAAACTTCGTTCACTTTATACTTGCCATCTGCGAGAAGCTCCAGGCGAGTATTAACTGCCTTGCAATCTCCACATGGCAACGCCCCACCATAGATACCAATCAGAGCCTCGGACGTAACAGCTGGCTGCGACGGCGCAGACGCGACACCCTGAGCAGGGGCGGACGCAGGAACGGAACCTGACTCAACTTCTGACTGCTTGCAGGCGGTCAGGGCCAACAAAAACATCGCACCAACAAAAATATTCTTCACTATATATCCTTCGTAGCTGAAATTCGGAAATATCAAACCCGGCTTGGGTAACGGTACGGAACAACTTGCGAACACGACTCGGCGAATGAATTTTCCAAGTCTTTTGAAACAACCTGCCGATCACTGACACGAAGAGAAGCAGGCTTACCCCCAAGCTTAGCTTCAAGCCCCGCCATAGGAGCGCCAGGATCCAATTCAAGCTTGATCTTGAAGCCGGAAGCAGCCAGTGAGGCAAAAACCCCTGCCGAGTCCGAACGAATGTTTACAGAAACCTTCTTCGGATCGAAAGATTGATCAAGCCAGCCGACGTTGACATCATAGCCATACTTTTTTGCTGCATCGAATACTATCGCGTTGGTAACCCTTGCGAAATGACGCTCCAGTATGCCAGAACGCATGAAGCACTCAACCTGCATCCGAAATTCTGGATATCGCATGTCGATGATTGCTTCATTCGCGGGTACAGTCGTTGCGCCTGCTGATACCAAGCCAGCCGCCTGATTCGACCCCCGCCCTTGATGATAGACGAACACACCCGGCGCCATACAAAGGCGATAACCAGCCGCCAAACTCCGCAGACTCCAGTCCGTCTCTTCGCAGTAACCGCGACCAAAGCACGGATCCATGATGCCAACTTGGCGAATCACCTCCGTCGGCATCATGATACAGAAAGAGATGCCGGCTGGAATATCAACCGCGTCGCTGTCGAAAGTGCGCGTACAGACATCACTCACATAATCAACAACTTCCTGTGACGCAAGATAGCGATCAGGATCCTCGTTTGGAATCGAATAAATTGAAACATTATTAGACGAGGCGGTTACCGAGCCCATGTTTGGCTGCGATGCAACCCGCAACAACCCATCGATCAAATTCAGGGGGAATATGACATCGGAGTTATTGATTGTGACATAGTCATATCCTCCCTTCAGGGCAGATAGCAACCCAATATTTACATTTCGAGGAATACCGAGATTCCGAGGAGTACAATAATACATCACCCCGACCTGCTTGCAGAAAGCCTCCAGCTCTTTGCTCCAACCGGGTTCGGGACTGGCATCATCAAGAATCAGAACATCCACTTGCGCACTGCTAGCCTCCGCCATCCGCTTCGCACTTTCAATTGCGCGCGGCACGAATGCTCTGCCGTTGTAAACTGTTATGCAATGCAAGACACGGACAGTCATTACAGAACCTTCCTCAGGCGGGGACTGAAAGCGCGAACCAGCTGATAAAGTCGCGAAGCAGATATCTGCCTCAGCTTCTCATCTGCACCGGATCTTCCGTAATCAATCTCAGCCCCACGCCCTGAACCACCGTGAAGCTGGGATCGCGTTTCCATGAGCTCCCGACTAATCGCGGTCAGACGTGCGGTTAAATCAATCACGCGGCGATTGGCGATCTCTACGTCAATAAGCGCCTGCTCCAAAGAAACCTGGTCAAAATCTTTTTTATTCATCGTCATTAGCGTGGAACCTTCGAAAGAGTTGAACGGTAAAACTCAACAAGCGTCGCAGCCGTCTCATCCCAGGTGAGGCTTTTTGCGTTCCGCAGGATCGTACTTACCACTTTTGATGCCTTGTCTGGATCGGTAAGAATGGAATGTGCATAGTCACCGAGCGCGTCGACAGACCAGTCCTTGGGAATCGAATCATCATCGATCAACTCCTTCAACGGTCCGAACGAAACATGAACTGTAGGAACTCCCATACTGGCAGCTTCAAACGGCACCAGGCCAAAACCTTCCGATGATGTCGGGTAAAGCACCAGTGCGGCATGCCGCATAAGCCAGTTCCGCTCATGGCTTGACACATCCGGCATACTCACAAGATCACCGCCGCCCTGCAAACGAAGGGCAGCCTCTTCCAATCTCGATGAGCCCATAGGAACCTGAGCTCCCGCGAGAATCAATGCGAGATCGTGACCTTTATCGAGCAATTGCTGCCAAACCCTGATCGCAAGATCACGGTTTTTGTGCGTGTAATTTGCGCCCAACACGAGCAGATAGCGGCGTGAAGTAATTCCCGCCTCGAGAACTGCTGCCGGAATAGACTCCGCCTCGTTCAAATCGAGGTGATCGCTGCCATTCTTGGCAACGCACGCACGGTCATCACCAAGGCTAAGCCGCTCAGATTTTATCACGGACAATGTATCGTCTGAGATGGCAACAACTCCGTCTGCGTTTGCTGCTGCGACCGCCATGCTATCTCTATACCGCAACCAACTATCACCGTCCCGGTGATAGCTTCCAATCTTGTATGCGATAAGATCTTGAATGGTAATAACCACGCGTTTTCCAAGTTGCCGCCAACGTTCCCATGGAATCGGGGCATCGGGCTGGAACGGCCTATGGACGATATCAACATTGTCAGCACCCTCAAAATGCAGGCCACTGGCGTCGCAGAACTTAATTTTGCCATTCCTCAATAGCTTCGCCGCATAGCCGGGAACGACTCCATTGGGGACACCGACAATCACATTGGCAACATCCTCTCGTCGAGCAAGGGAATCCACCAAGCTAACTGTTTGAACCTGGGTACCCATTTCCATTGCGCCGAGGCATGAGCCGTCTATTAAAAGACGCAAACCCTGCACCTTTGCACGGGCCACATCCAAGGCAATTGCCAACGGCGATGCAATTGAGTCGCGCTCGCGATCGTAAAGCGCAGAGAACTCCCGAAACGCAGAATACAAGCGATGTCGAGCAGAATGGTCGTCTACCGCTTCGTAAGGAGGCTCACCATCGACCCAAGGAACCATTACGTACGTGGAAGCCTCGAGAGCATGCGAGAAACCTCGCCGCGAAGCCTTCAATGCGAACTGGGCAAGGCTGAGCTTTGCAGAGGAGTCCCAACCATGATCAATCCCACCACACAGCCGATAAGGAGAAAGATTAACCAGGACACAGCTACCACTTGGCATTGAGATCGGCACCAAACCGGCGACTGGTTCGACAGCCCTCAAACGGGCAGTCACCCCAGTCTCGTCCAATCCGGAAATCCCGTATGGAACCGACGTGTTGCGGAAAGGGAAACTCAGATACCCTGCTGAATTGGAAAGAAACGAAACCGTCGCAATCCGGCTATCCTGCTCCATATAATCCATGGCGCGAAGCAAAAAACTTGGCGCTACAGAAACAGGCTGGGTAATTACGGCAAGAACATCTACCTCTGGGCTTACCGCCTCCGCCTTCTCAATTGCATCGCCGAGCGTCCAGGATTCATAAACATGCACGTGCTGCAAATCAGCATAAAGCCTCCGACAGGAAGTTGGATCGCTACCAGCAATAAATACCGTGCACAGCCCTTCAGCAGCGAGAATACTTCTCACACAATCCAGCCATTGTGCGGGATCACCCTGCATGAACAACAGCGCACCCGCAGCAATCTTGGAACCATGAACGTGCGCGGTCATGCGTAGCCCTTCTCGACCAACCATTCACCAACCAACGCGGCTCCGACTTCAAACGGAATCAACGAGCCTACATCGACGAAGCACGCCAACTCTTCAGTATTTGCAACAGCGCTACGCACATCGCCGTCCCTGAACTGCCCGGTCAAATAAGGCTCTGGTGCACCGTGAAGCGACGCAATTGCTCGGGCGGCATCTAGAATAGTGACGGGCCGCCCAGTACCAACGTCGACTATCGCACCAAATGCTTCGCTGCCAGCAACCTCGACAAGCGCTTTCGCTACATCGTCAATGTAGATGAAATCGCGAACGATATTGCCATCCTCATAAACAGGAATCGCCTTTCCGCTTCTAGCCAAACGATGGAAGAGCGTTATTATTCCGGTGTATGGGTTGATTGGCGACTGACCTGCACCATATACATTCTGCAAGCGAAGGGTCTTGAGTGCCACACCCATCGCGGAACACCAAGCTTCAAGCACATGCTCCTGTGCGAGCTTGGTAGCGCCATAGACACTAGTTGGCCGCGGGAAAACGGTTTCCGCGTGATGCGGCAGCGGCTCGGCGCCAGCACCGTCTTTGCCCGAGGGTTGCCAGATCGAATTAGCGAGCATTTGGTGAGTACGAATACCCGGATAGAATACCGAATCGGTCGAATCCTTCCACGCACCCTCGCCATAAACGGCTCGGCTGGAGGTCAGCACAATCACGCTGGGAACCACGCTATGCCGCGCCAATGCATCGGTCATCTGAGTGGTACCAACGACATTTACATTACCGTGCCGCGTGGCTTCAAGCAAAGACTGTCCGGTGCCGGTTTCAGCTGCAAGATGAAAGATCTGAGTGGGCTTGAAATCTACCAAAAGCCGATCCCACGCCAACGGATCAGTTACATCACCGACGACGAGGTCAACCTCTTGATGCAAACCAACCGGTCGCTGTCCGCTCTCGTGTATCTGCGGATGCATGTTATCAAACGCGACAACCCGGCAGCCTTTCCCTGCAAGCAATTGCGAAATAGCGCACCCGATAAAGCCCGCCCCGCCCGTCACCAGTATCCGCTCACCCATTTCCACTTGACAATCTCCTTGATAACTTTTGATAAATAACCGCGCAATGACTCAACTCCACAGGCGCCCCCAAAGTCCCTTTCGCACCCAAGCAACTAATTCAGAGACACCTTTCGAAACACCTTCACTTCGTTCGGCGGAGGCTACTGTAAGACTACTGACGTCTCGCCTCAACTCACCGAGCTCAAGCTGAGCATCGGAAATACGTTTGATCAAAGCTTGAACTCCACTTTGCTCAAGCTCTGCCGCCTTCGCATGAAGCGAATCCACCAACCCGGTAATGCCGGACAACTGTCTTTCCTGCTTACCCCAATACCCCGCCACGTTGTGCTGTAGCACTTCAATGGTGGAACCCAATCGTTCGATTTCATTGGAAATTGTAGTCAGTCGCTGCTCCAGATGAGCGACACCGCTTCCGACAACCGCCAACGATGTTTCGTGAGCTTCAACACTGCTGGCCAATCGATCATGCTCATGAGATAAGCCCACCAGATCATGATGAACGTTAGAAATTCTAGAGGCCTCAAGGCTCAAACGAGCGCGCAGCTCATTGCCGTCTTCAAACAACCTTGTATCGAGCTCACCGTACTGTCGCGCCAGCACGGCAATGGCTTCCTCTATCATTTTGATCAGTGCGTCATGGGCCGACTCCGGGTGCACCGAGGCGATAGCGGCCGCAGGATCGAGAAATGAAGCGCTAAGCTCATCCCGTAGCACGGCAAACGACCAATCTCCCAACGGAATCGCGGAAAGCCGGCCAACCCAGTGCGAGAGGTGGCCTGGAAATCCAAATGGACTCACACCCAGCACTCGGAGAGGGCCGGTGAGAATATCTGGAGCACCAACCAGCTCGCGCACGAATATTAAAAAAGATATATAAATATCTTGAGGCCAGAAGCAATCAGACTTTTCTTTTGAAATTGCACCGTAATCAATTAGCACAAACCGCCCATCATCCCTGCGCAGAACGTTCCATGGGCGAACATCTCGATGGTAGAGCCCTCTTTGTTCCAAAGAGATACATTGATCGAGAACGTCTCGAATTACCAAGTAGTAATCCACCTCCTCGCCCGCATCCAGCAGATCAGTCACAAGCTGACCCTCAATCTTCTCGCGGAGGAGATAGGCGAATTCATCACCATCCCTATCCATCGCGATCAGCCTGGGAAAATCGGCGCTCCCACCAAATTCCCGCAAAAAATCTCGTTCACGGAACAGCTCGTCCCGATTGACGGAAGCGTCTGTCCCGCTCAACGCCAATCTTTTCAAGAGGACATCCTTCGAGAGGAAATATGCTCGACTCGATTTGAATGAGGAGCGAGCGAAGCGGTGCCCCCCAAATCGCACTGACTCAATAGAGCCGACGCGCCCAGCCGCGTACCAAAGATTCTGACTCGCAAAATAAAGGGGCCGTTTCACCGAAGAAAGGTGCGTCCCAGTCTCCCGAAGTTTGCGGACAAACTTCGCTCCGCCGAATATATTCTCGGGGTGTTCAGGAAGCGATTCAGCCCAATACAGCGGCTCCTCCCTAACTGCCAACTCCGCCAGCAGTACGGGGGACTTAATCATTATTCCTGCAACGGATTTTTCTGCAACTTCGGGAGAATCATGGAAAAACACGTGGTGGATAACGCTCAGCAGCAAGACTAAGTCGTAATGCCCCTTCTCAAGAGACCCTACGAACTCCTGGACGCTAGAAAGAGTGAAATCCACGCTCAACTCAGGATTGAGTGAGCTCAGCTTTTTGCAAAGCTCGATGTTCTCCGGCAAGAAATCGACACCGAGCACCTGTGCTCCACGTGCCGCCAGCGTGAAACTGATATAACCCTGTGCGCAGCCTAGGTCGAGAACCCGCAACGGACGACCAAGTTTTTCTGCCAACGCATCGTAGGCGGAAACGATATCTTCCAATCGGTCATTGGTCTCTCTAGAAGCCTCACCGGAGTACTCCGGATATCCAAATATTGGCTGATAAACTTCCGGGAGCGCATCAACCAGCATCTTCAGCTCAGTCAGGGCATTAGTCATCAGAACACCACCAATTCAGCACTTAAGTCCACCAACCCAGTAAACGGAACTAATCTTGAGCTCGTCACAATTATGGAATCATATCTACGATCTAAGGGCTCCAGACTTTCCGTCATCTCACCGGCAGCAACCCCCAGCGAAACAAGGTAATCTCCGGAGTTCAAACTAAAGGGCAACGAAAATTCAAAAACCATCTCCGAACCTGCTTCCACCTCGATATGGCGCCGCCCATCATTTAGAAGCAACGAATTCGTTCCATAGATGAAAACACCATCCAAAGTCCGCACCATCACACCCGGCACGACATTTCCAAAAGACTCCTTAAACAAGCACTTGAAGGCGACTCTCAGTCGCTGCCCGCACTCGACTATGGACGGGTATTGCTCCTCGCCGTTAGCGACAAGGTAATCAATAATTTCGGCTGATCGATTTCCCCAGCGGTGTTCCTGCGCTCGGTACCCAGGCCTATCCTCATATCGCCCACTCAACATCTCAAACAACGGAGCAGAGCTACTTATGCCTATATCCCCTTCAGCAACGTCACCAGCCGATCCAGCGGCCACATTGGCACTCGAATCGAGTTCGCGCGCGGTCTTCCCAAACATTTCATCTAGGTAGGCATTGGTAACGTCTCGCGGATGGCCATCCAGCTTTACACGCCCTTCGCTCAACAATACTGCACGATCACAGTTTCGAACGATATCAGATACAGAATGACTAACCAGAAGCACGGACATCCCCTCCTTCTGATATCCCTTGATTCGTTCGTAGCATTTGGCCTGGAACAATGCGTCACCGACCGCCAGCGCCTCATCGACAATAAGCAGGTCTGGCCGAAACGCGGTTGCAATGGCGAAAGCGACACGAGCCTGCATACCACTGGAGTACGTTCTCACCGGATGATCAAAAGCATCGCCGATATCCGAAAACTGCCTGACCTCCTCGATGACATCATCAACATCTTGCCGGTCACGACCCATCAAACCCGATATCTGATAGGCGTTCTCCCGTCCGGTCAACTCAGGCTGGAACCCCATACCAAGTTCGAGTATTGCCGCAACACTGCCAGATTTCCGCACCACGCCCGTAGTTGGCGCCAAAGTGCCGGTGATCATCTTCAGCAAGGTACTTTTCCCGGCGCCATTCTTTCCGACGATACCGATCGACTCCCCCTTTCCGACTGTGAAGGAGATGTCGTGAATTACAACCTTGATCGACTTTGGCGCCAACGAGACACCAAACCAACGAGCAAAGCGTCTCCACTCACTACCCCACTCAGCATAGGCCTTACTCAACGCTGAAACTTCGAGAACGTTCGAATTCATAGCGCATCCGCCATATCAGAAGCAGCTCGCCGATAGACGAAAATCGCAAGAAAGGCGAGAAATACAGCCAGACCAGCAAGCGCTGCCATCAGCTGAAGGGAAGGAGCTTTGCCGTAAACGAGGATCCCGTGATACATCTCAACCAACTGATAAACAGGACTCCACTTGAGAAAACCCTTGATCGCGGGAGGAAGAATATCTGACGTATATACAATCGGGGTCAACCAGAAAAGGGCCTGAAACACGATAAGTACAACCTGAGAAACATCGCGAATCAAAACGTTAATGATGCCAAGAATAGTGCCGAGCGACATTGCAAGAAGAAAATTGATCGCCACAACCAGCGGAAAGCTGATCATCGCCCAATCAAAACCATGACCTAACACAATGAATACCAACACAATCGCGGAAAACAGAAGCGCATTGTTAATGAGCGCCACCCCACTAGATATCATTGGCAAACAGGCCCTCGGAAACGCAACCTTCTTCATAAGATCGGCTTTATCAACAAAAACATTGACACAACCCATCGTTACCTCTTGGAACAAAGCCCAAGCCAGCATCCCGGACAGCAAATACAAAGCGTAACCATATTTACTCTGAACTTCAGGGAGCCGCGCCGATATTATCGAAGACAACACAGTTGCATAAACAACCGACTGTACAAGCGGGTTAATTATTAACCACAAAGCACCCAACTTACTTCTGGAAAACTTGGACTTGAATTCATTGCGAATAGAGGAAGCAATGAAGAATCTGTAGCCATAAATACCATGGAGCTTACTGATCACGAAACAAACTCCCGGGGAGAGGCGGCATCAAGCGCAACCTTCAAATCCCCGCGCAGATCTCCCACATCCTCAACCCCCACACTCAAGCGCACCAGCGCATCACTGATGCCCAGCTGTTCGCGGCGTACCACAGGAATCGAGGCATGCGTCATCACGGCCGGATGGTTGACCAGGCTTTCCACGCCGCCGAGGGATTCGGCCAGGGTGAACAGCTCGGTCTTCTCGCAGAAACGCTTGGCCGCTTCGAAGCCGCCCTTGAGCACGATCGAGACGATGCCGCCGTAACCAGCCATCTGCTTGCCCGCCAGTTCATGCTGCGGGTGCGAGGCCAGGCCCGGGTAGATCACCTTTTCTACCGCCGGATGGGTTTGCAGCCACTTGGCCAACTCCATCGCATTGGCGCAATGCGCCTTCATGCGCAGCGGCAGGGTCTTCAGGCCACGCAGGGCCAGGAAACTGTCGAACGGGCCCTGCACGCCACCGATGGAGTTCTGCAGGAAGGCCATCTGCTCGGCGAGCTCGGCATTGTCACCAACCACCACCATGCCGCCGACCATGTCGGAGTGGCCATTGAGGTACTTGGTGGCCGAATGCAGCACCAGGTCCGCACCCAGCTCCAGCGGGCGCTGCAGCATCGGCGAGGCGAAGGTGTTGTCCACCACCACGATCAGGCCATGACGCTTGGCGATGGCGGCTACCGCGGCGATGTCGACGATCTTCAACATCGGGTTGGTCGGCGTTTCGATCCAAAGCATCTTGGTCTTTGGCGTGATCGCTGCTTCCAACGCTGCCAGATCAGTCAGATCAACGAAGCTGAAGTCCAGTGCAGCGGTGCGCCGACGCACACGCTCAAACAGCCGGAAGCTGCCGCCGTAGATGTCGTCCATCGCCACTACGTGGCTGCCGGCATCCAACAGTTCGATCACGGTGGAGCTGGCCGCCATGCCCGAGGCGAAGGCGAAACCACGCGTGCCGCCTTCCAGCGACGCCACGCAGCGCTCGTAAGCGAATCGGGTCGGGTTGTGCGTGCGCGAGTACTCAAAACCCTGATGCTCGCCCGGGCTGGACTGGGCATAGGTCGAGGTAGCATAGATCGGCGGCATGACTGCGCCGGTGCTGGGGTCAGGCGACTGCCCGCCATGGATAGCCAAGGTGGCAAGCGACAAAGCGCGCTCGCCGTCCTGGCTGCGTGAATGCTGATCCGTCATGAGGGCTTCCAGCTAAAGGGGCGAAATTCTATCAGTGGTGCCTGAATCTACTGTAGCCCCCATTGTGAGGGGCCATGCCGGGAATTACTGAACCCGGCGACGCAGGTAGTTCAACAGGTCGATACGGGTGATCAAACCCAGGAATGCGTCACCATCGGTGATGATCGCCACCTGGCCGCGGTCAAACACCGGCAGCAGGGCCTCGATCGGCGATTTGACGTCCAGACGGTCGAGCTTGCTGACCATTGCCACCGAGACCGGGTCACGGAAACGGGCTTCGTCGCCATAAACGTGCAGCAACACGTCGCTTTCGTCGATGATGCCGACCAACTGACTGCCATCCATCACCGGCAGCTGCGACACGTCGTACAGCTTCATGCGCTGGTAGGCGGTGGTCAGCAAGTCCTTCGGGCCAACCACCACGGTGTCGCGCTGGCTGTACGGGCGCAGGATCAGGTCGCGCAGGTCGCCGAACTGCGGGCGCTCCAGGAAACCGTTGTCCAGCATCCAATAGTCGTTGTACATCTTGGACAGGTACTTGTTGCCGGTATCCGGCACCAGCACCAGCACCTTCTTCGGCGTGGTCTGCTCGTGGCAGTACTTCAGTGCGGCGGCGAGCAGGGTCCCGGTGGACGAGCCACCAAGGATGCCCTCCTTGCCCAGCAGCTCACGCGCGGTGTGGAAGCTCTCGGCGTCGCTGATGGCATAAGCCTTCTTGACCCGGCTGAAATCGGCGATATCCGGCAGGAAGTCCTCACCGATGCCTTCCACCAGCCAGCTGCCGGACTTTTCGTTCAGCGTGCCATCGTTGATGTATTCGGCCAGGATCGAACCGACCGGATCGGCCAGCACCAGCTCGGTCTTCGGCGAAAGCTTGGCGAAGGCGCGCGACAAGCCGGTCATGGTGCCGGAGCTGCCGCAGCCGAACACGATGGCGTCCAGGTCGCCGCCCATCTGCTCGATGATCTCCGGGCCGGTGCCGAACTCATGCGCGGCCGGGTTGTCCGGGTTGCCGAACTGGTTGATGAAGTAGGCGCCCGGGGTACGGCCGGCGACGGTCTTGGCCAGGTCCTGGTAGTACTCCGGGTGGCCCTTGGCCACATCCGAACGGGTCAGCACCACTTCGGCGCCCATGGCCTTGAGGTTGAAGATCTTTTCGCGGCTCATCTTGTCCGGCACAACCAGAATGAGCTTGTAGCCCTTCTGCTGCGCCACCAGCGCCAGACCCAGGCCGGTGTTACCGGCCGTGCCTTCCACTAACGTCGCGCCCGGCTTGAGATCACCACGCTTCTCGGCCGCCTCGATCATCGACAGGCCGATACGGTCCTTGATCGACCCACCTGGGTTGGCGCTCTCCATCTTGAGGTACAGCTCGCACACGCCTGCATCCAGACGCTGGGCCTTGATGATGGGCGTATTGCCAATGAGTTCGAGAATGGAGGAATGGATAGGCATCGGTTTGGTTCAGATCGCGCCGCACAGCGGCCGGACCGATGATTATCCGATGGTTGTGTAAGAAAGTCAGGCAATCGGGCTTTTAATCACAATTTCAGGCGCAACAACCACACTGCCAAGTGACGCGGACAATGGCGGCCGACGAGGAGGCCGCCACCGTCCGCGACATAAACGGTCTAGCGTGGGGAAGGTTCAGTTGATGCTGTTTTCGTAAATCCGCAGGAGCTTCTGCTTGGCCAGCAGTTTTTCCCGTTTCATCTGTCCCAAGGTGACCCCGTCGATCGGGAGTACACCCAGCTCCGCGTCCATGCATTTCTTGTTCAGCTTCTTATGCTGTTGGTAGAGCTGCTTGAACTCCGGGTTGGCCTTGGCCAATGCGTCGATTTCACTCTGCGGCTGCCCTTCGAACATGACTACCTCCTTCATGCAGAAACAAGAACGCCCCGGCCTGACGGCACGGGGCGTTGCTGGATTGGAAAGCCGGGCCCGCCCACCGCGGCACCACCAACCATCCTCCGGCCAACCTGCCAGGAGCTTTCGGTTACTGGTTCGCGCCACGCTTGCACCGGCTCGGCCCTCCGTTGTCCGGACGACGAAAGTGCCGCCCGGACAATTGACCCTACGCCTGCAAAAAGGTTCCGGCAAGGGCTATACGGAAACGTTTACTGAATATTCAAACCACGCCGCATTCAGCCCCGCAGGAATGACAAAAACCTAACAACTTCAGCCATTTAAGTTTGTCACGGCGCGATAATGACTTCGGCTGAACGGGCCCGAGTGGAGGCCGCTTTCTTGCCCGTCACCTGGATCCGGCTGGCCGCAACGCCACCGGCTACCAGCGCGTCCTTGAGCGCCTGCGCACGCCGCTGACCAACGCCGTTGGCGCTGTCATAGGCCTCGATCACCACCCGCCCCTTCTTGCCGATGTTCAGGTACTCGGCCAACGCCTTGGCCTGATTGCGGGCACCGCCGGACAGCGCCGCCTGACCTGCCGCGAACGCATCGCCGCTGAAGGTATAAACCTCACCGCGACCGTCGAACTTGGACGCCGGCAACTTCTGCCCGGAGACCAGTTCGGCCTCTTCGCGGGCCAGCTTGGCCGCGTTCTGCTGGGCCGCGCTCAAGCGCTGCTGCTGACGGCCGGCAACGCTGGTCAGCGCGGTTTCCGCATCCTGACGGGCCAGCGTCTCGGCTTCGGCGGCAAGGCGCAGACGCTCGGCCTCTTCGGCCTGGATCTGGGTCTGTACCCGCAACTGCTCCGCTTCCTGGCGGGCACGGGCTGCATCACGGCGACTGGCCTCGATCAGCAATTCACTGCGGGTGCGCTCCAACTCACCCACCTCACGTCGCGCCAGCGCCGCACGGCTGGCCGCCTCGGCAATCGCGACGCGCCGCTCGGCCAGATAACGGGCATCGTCCAGTTCCTTGCGCTTGGCCTTGGCCAGCGCTGCGATGGCTTGCTGCGCCTGCAGCTTCTCGAACGAAGCTACATCGGCCGTAGCCATATCGGCCTGCAGCACCATCAGTCGGTGACTCAGGGCGCCAACCGCCGGGTCTTCCGCCGCTTGCGCCAGCAAGGGCACGGCCAACAGGCCGACAACCACCAGATTCCTGATCCGCATCAACGTCCCTCCCCTGTCGCCAACTGGCGTTGCAGCTGTGCAACCTCGGCCTTGCGCTGGGCCAGCTGGGCCTGTGCGACCGCCTCCTCACTCTGCGCACGCGCCAGATCGGCATCGGCGGCAGCGCGCAGCGCCAGGATTGGCGCCTGCTTGCGCAGCCGGCGGTCACTCGCAGCCTGTTGGGCCTGGCCCAGCTGCTGGCGGGCCATCGCCATGGTGTCCGGCGCGTACTGATCGGCGTCGGCGCGGTCGGCTTTCTCGACGGCCTGTTGTGCGGCAAGCAATTCCATTGCGCCCGGATCCTGCGCCAACGCGCTGCCGCATAGCACGAATGTGCAGGCGGTAGCACACAGGAATCGTCTTAATTGTGCGAAGCTAGATTTCATTGGGGAGCCGTGGCTTGGGTGACTGAGCGCGGCCATTGTGGTCAAGCCAGAGGCGTGCTTGCAACGGCACGCCGCCGTTTGTTGGGGAAAATTTCGCATGGATATCGGCTATTTCTTGAAGCTGATGACCGAAAAAAACGCTTCGGACATGTTTTTGACGACCGGAGCGCCGGTTTACATCAAGATTGAAGGCAAGCTGTACCCGCTGGGCAATACCGGCCTGCCCCCCGGCATGGTCAAGAAAATCGCCTACTCGCTGATGGACGAAGGCCAGGTGCCGCAGTTCGAGCGCGACCTGGAACTGAACATGGCCATCGCTTTGGCTGATGCCGGACGTTTCCGCGTCAACGTATTCAAGCAGCGCGGCGAAGTTGGCATGGTCATCCGTGCGATCAAGAGCCGCATCCCCAGCATCGAGGAGCTCAACCTCCCGCAGGTGCTGAAGGACGTGATCATGACCCCGCGTGGGCTGGTACTGGTGGTCGGTTCGACCGGCTCGGGCAAGTCGACGTCGCTGGCGTCGATGATCGACCACCGCAACAGCACCTCGACCGGGCACATCCTCACCATCGAGGACCCGATCGAGTTCCTGCACAAACACAAGCAGTCCATCGTCAACCAGCGCGAAGTCGGCCTGGATACCCACGCCTTCCACAACGCGCTGAAGAACGCGATGCGTGAAGCACCGGACGTGATCCTGATCGGCGAAATCCTGGACGCCGAGACCATGGAAGCAGCCATCGCTTTCGCCGAAACCGGGCACCTGTGCCTGGCCACGCTGCACTCCAACAACGCCGACCAGACCATCGAACGCATCCTCAACTTCTTCCCGGAAAGTGCGCACAAGAACGTCTTGATGAACTTGTCGCTGAACCTGCGCGCGGTTGTTTCGCAGCGTCTGGTCAAGGGCAAGGACGGCCGTCGCCGCCCGGCCACGGAAGTACTGCTCAACACGCCAATGATCCGTGACCTGCTGCGCCGTGGCGAAGTCCATACCATCAAGCAGGCAATGGAAGAGTCACTGGAAGAAGGCATGCAGAGCTTCGACCAGTGCCTGTTCCGGATGGTGAAGGACGGCATCATCGAGCAGGAGGAAGCGCTGCGCGCCGCAGACTCGCGCGATGGTCTTGCCCTGAAGTTCCGCCTCTCCGAAGGTGGCAGCGGCGAGCATGATCCGTATGCGGATTTTGCGGTGTCGGCACCTGCGGCGATCACGCACGGGTTCTGAGCTGGTGGTTCGTGCAAAAAGAGCCCCGCATTGCGGGGCTTTTTTTTGAACCAAGCTTTTGTAGGAGCGGCGTAAGCCGCGAAACCACTGATGGACCCGGGCTGCAGCTTCGCCGCGCATTGGGTGATCTGCTGCTTCGGATGCAATGCCGGCTTCGCGGCTTACGCCGCTCCTACATCGCATGTCAGCTTCGCGGCTGACGCCGCTCCCACAACCATCCAAGCCGGGCTAAACCGCGTCGATCTGGTTTTCCGGTCGGGCCGCATCAAATGCTGGTAGCGCCAGGCAGGCTTCTTCAATCCGCTGCAGGGTCGGGTACGGCGCCAGGTCCAGATGGAAGCGACGGGCGTTGTACAACTGCGGTACCAGGCAGCAATCGGCCAGGCCAGGTTCGGCGCCGTGGCAATAGCGGCCGGTGTCGAACGAGCTCGCCAACATGATTTCCAGTGCGGTCAAACCAGTACGCATCCAATGCAACGTCCAGTCGTCGCGCTCGGACTGCGGCACATTCCATTCGCGGTCAAAGAACTGCATCACCCGCAGATTGTTCAAGGGGTGGATGTCGCAGGCCACCTGCTGCGCCAATGCACGCACGCGCGCACGGCCGCCCGCATCTGCCGGCAACAGGGCTGGCTCGGGGAAAACCTCGTCCAGGTACTCAAGAATGGCCAGCGACTGGGTCAGTACACGCTCGCCATGACGCAGCGTGGGCACCAGCTCCTGCGGGTTCAATGCGGCGTAATCCGGCGCATGCTGCTGACCACCGTCGCGCACCAGATGCACCGGGGTGAGCGCGTACTCCAGACCCTTCAGGTTCAAGCCGATGCGCACGCGATACGCGGCACTTGAGCGCCAATAGCTATAGAGCGACAGCCCTGCTTCCATGTCAGATTCCCCCATCACCTGCCACCACAATAGCGGCTGGCGGTGAGGATTCCTTCACCACCAGCACAGTCAACACGCGAACTGTTTTATCAGGGACGCGAAGCCTGCTCGATGCGCTGTTCAATCGCGCCAAAAATGCTGACGCCGTCACGGTCCAGCATCTCAATGTGCACTACGTCACCAAAACTCATGAACGGCGTCGACGGCTTGCCGTCACGTAGGGTTTCGACGGTGCGCTGTTCGGCGAAGCAGGATGCGCCAAGTGCGGTGTCTTCATTGGCGATGGTGCCCGAGCCGACAATCGCGCCGGCCGACAGCGGACGGGTCTTGGCCGCGTGCGCCACCAGCTGGGCGAAGTTGAACTGCATGTCGACGCCGGCTTCCGGCGCGCCGAACCACTTGCCGTTGATGTGGGTCACCAACGGCAGGTGCAGCTTGCTGTCCTGCCAGGCGGCACCCAGCTCGTCCGGGGTCACGAACACCGGGCTCAGGGCCGAGCGCGGCTTGGACTGCAGGAAGCCAAAGCCCTTGGCCAGTTCGCCCGGAATCAGGTTGCGCAGGCTGACGTCGTTGACCAGGCCGACCAGCTGGATGTGGCCAGCAGCCTGTTCCGGCGTCACCGCCATCGGCACGTCATCGGTGATGACCACGATTTCGGCTTCCAGATCGATGCCGTAGTCCTCGCTGATCACCTTTACCGCATCGCGCGGGCCATAGAAGCCGGCGCTGGTGGCCTGGTACATCAGCGGATCGGTGTAGAAGCTTTCCGGCACTTCGGCGCCGCGTGCCTTGCGCACCCGCGCCACGTGCGGCAGGTAGGCACTGCCATCGACAAACTCGTAGGCCCGCGGCAGCGGCGCGGCCAGCGCCTGCATGTCCACGGCGAACTCGCCTTCCACGGTGCCGGCATTGAGCTGCTCGGACAGCGCGTTCAGGCGCGGCGCCAGATTCGACCAGTCTTCCAGCGCCTGCTGCAGGGTGGTGGCTATGCCAGCGGCCCGTACCGCACGGGTCAGGTCACGCGAAACCACGATCAGAGTGCCGTCGCGGCCGCCATCCTTCAGGGAACCAAGCTTCATGGGAGTGTCCAGTCTGCGGAGAAATAAGTTTCAATTGTAATGAATAAGCCAGCTACCACCAGCCTCACCAGCCGAATGCTGAACGGGCGTTTTTGTGCCGGCCGAAACAATCCCTTAGACTAGCGCGGTCTGCCAGCGGCCGTCCGTTTCCCTCAGGGATCGCCGGCGGTGCAGGATCAGCGGCCATCTGGCCCATCCGCCCGCCCGCCCCCACTCCGACGCCTATCGTCACGCATTCCAGCCAGCGCACCGCGTTGGTTGCATCCAGATCTTGCAGCGCGGTTTACGGGAACGCTCCGAGATCAGCTGGTCTTCAATGATCAGCAACGCAAGCCCATTCGGGCGCGCGTTCTTCATGTTTCGGAGTACTCCATGTCGTTTGAAAACCTGGGCCTTGCGCCCTTCCTGCTGCGCGCGCTCGCCGAGCAGGGCTACGAAAACCCGACCCCGATCCAGCAGCAGGCCATTCCGCTTGCGCTGGACGGTCGCGACCTGCTGGCCGGCGCCCAGACCGGTACCGGCAAGACCGCCGCCTTCGGCCTGCCGCTGCTGCAGCACCTGGCTACCTCGCCGCAGAGCGTGGGCAATGGCCCGCGTCGCCCGCGCGCCCTGGTGCTGGCACCGACCCGCGAACTCGCCACCCAGGTGCATGACAGCCTGCGTGGCTACAGCAAGTACCTGCGTATCCCCAGCGCCTGCATCTACGGTGGCGTGGGCATGGGCAACCAGTTGGACATGCTGCGCCGTGGCGTAGACCTGCTGGTCGCCTGCCCGGGCCGTCTGATTGATCACCTGGAGCGTCGCAGCGTCGACCTGTCCGGCGTCGAGATCCTGGTGCTGGACGAAGCCGACCGCATGCTCGACATGGGCTTCCTGCCCTCGATCAAGCGCATCCTGGCCAAGCTGCCGCGCCAGAACCGTCAGACCCTGCTGTTCTCGGCCACGTTCGAAGACAGCATCAAGCAGCTGGCACTTGAGTTCATGCATAACCCGGAGCAGATCCAGGTCACGCCGAAGAACACCGTTGCCGAGACCATCACCCACCGCGTGCACCCGGTGGACGGCGCGCGCAAGCGTGAGCTGCTGTTGCACCTGCTGGCCAAGGACTCCCGCGTGCAGACGTTGGTGTTCGGCCGCACCAAGCATGGCTGCGACAAGCTGGCCGACTTCCTGGAGAAGTCCGGCATCAAGACCGCCGCGATCCACGGCAACAAGAGCCAGGGCCAGCGCCTGCGCGCACTGGCTGACTTCAAGGCCGGCCGCGTGACCGTGCTGGTGGCCACCGATATTGCTGCCCGCGGCATCGACATCAATGAGCTGCCGAAGGTCATCAACTACGACCTACCGATGGTGCCGGAAGATTACGTGCATCGTATCGGCCGTACCGGCCGTAACGGTTCGACCGGTGAGGCTGTCTCACTGGTTGCCCAGGACGAAGCCAAGCTGCTGCGCCAGATCGTGCGTCTGCTCGACCGCGACATGGACATCCGTGACGTGCCGGGCTTTGAGCCGCACACCCCGATTCGTTGGGGCAACAGCGCACCGGGCAAGGCTGAGCATCCGGGTGGCCACAAGGCACCGCGTCGTGGCAACGGCAGCCATGCCGCACGTCGTCCGACCGGCGATGCTCCGCGCGGCGGCCGTGGCGGCCAGCCGCAGAAGCCGGGCGGCCAGCGTACTGCCGGCAATGGCCAGCAGCGTCGTGATGCGCACCCGGGTGGTGGTCAGCGTCGTGGCGGTGGTGGCGGCCGTGGTCAGAGCCGTACCAGCGCCTGATTCCAGCTATTTGCTGGGATGAGATGAGTTGAAAAGAAAGGCCGACGCATTGCGTCGGCCTTTCTGGTTTCTGTGGAGCTGTGCTTTGAGCTTTGAGCTTTGGGCTTTGGGCTTTGCGCTTTGGGCTTTGGGCTTTGGGCTTTGGGGTTTGGGCTTTTGGCTTGGGCGGTGGGGCTTG